>DATHOI010000151.1:0-18397 GCA_035485095.1 Polyangiaceae bacterium
CCTCGAGTGCTTGGCGCGAGGGTGGCGCCACCAACAAATCGAGCTTGGGCGGCACGCGCTTGCTCTTCAAGAGCGCCGCGGCGGCGAGCAGATCGCGCAATGACGCGCCCGAATCCCCACCCAAGATCACCTGGCTCACCGGCTTGCCGGCGAGCTCGCGCACCGGACGCACCACGCCGTCTTCATCGAGCACGAGTGGGTCGACCGCTGATAGGTCGACGCTGATCACGTCGTCGCAAGGGGCGCCGGGGTCGGGCAGCAGCCCGCGGTGGGCCTTGGAGCGGCGTTGATCGCGCAGATAAACCTCGGTTTTTTCGTCGCTTACGAACACCGCAGCCGATGCGCCCAGCATCGGCGCGAGGGCTGCGAGCACGGCACGGTCCGCTACCGATAAGAGGCGCGCGCTCGGTCCCGCGAATTCGATCACGACCGGCGCTTGAAACTCGCTGTCGACGCGCCGAATCGCGTCACCCAGGCCGCGCCGCATCAGTTCCAAACCGACGTCACGCACGCACACGAAGGGCCGTACGCGACCCGAGAGCAGCACCTGCACGCTGCGCGGCGGGCGCACGACTACGCTCCCCGTGACGAGGGCCTCCGCCAGCTGCGACGGCGGGACGACCAAGGTGAGCATGCCCGCGCCGCCGACCGAGGCGAGCCGTGGCTCATCCGTGAGGGCAAGACGCGCTGGGCTGCCGAAGCGCTCCAGGTGCACCGCGGCAGGAAAGCCAATCCCGGGACGCGCGATCAACATCCCGAGGTTGAGCGCGTCCTTCACACCGCGCGCGCTGAGGCCAGGCGCCGTGTCCGAGATCGCGGTGACACAGCGCGTGTCGTACGCGATGGCTACCTCGACGGCGCACTTCTTCGCACCGGCGAGCGCGGCCTCGGCAAGGGTGCGATCGGGTTCCCTCGCCAAGACGACTTGGTCGACCTTCACCCTAACGAGATCACCGCTCAGGTTCGGATCATCCGCGCGCCCGGCGAGGATCTTCTGGGTCATGGTGCGGGGCGGATCCCCCGCTCGCGCACGCATCGGAGTGGCGAGGAAAGTAGCCGCTCGCCCTAAGCAGGGTCAAGGACGGCGATACGGCGCACCGCCTGGACGGCGATGGCTCGGCTTTATCGCGGCCGCAAGTCACGCCGTTGCGCCGGCAAACGTGGTTTTACGGTCGGCCCGCTGGCCAATATGAATTGTTTAAGGTTTTTCAGGCAAACCAGCAGCGAGCTCGTTTTGAAAATTCACCTGTGACAGGGATTCAGGCTAACCTGGCGAAATGTTCAAAGAGGCGTTGCAGGGCGTCGTCGACGGCACGGACGGTGCGATCGCCGGTCTGCTCATGGACTTCGAAGGCATCCCGCTCGAGACCTTCACCAAGGGCGAAGCGACCATCGACATCGAAACGGTCGGCGCGGAAGTCAGCGTCGTCGTGAAGGGCATTCAGCGCGCGACAGAAATGCTCGACGCCGGTGAGACTCGTGAGGTGTCGTTCAAGAGCGACAAGATGATCACACTCATTCGTGTCATCAACAAGGGCTACTTCGTCGCGCTCACGCTGTCGCCGACCGCAAACCTCGGCAAGGGCCGCTACTTGCTACGTTTGCTCGCGCCCAAGCTCGCCGAGGAGCTGGCGGCGTAAGTTGGCGGAGCCGAAGCGAAAGCCGCGCTCTTTGGCCACGCTGAGGGCCGTGAGCTCGCGTGGTGGTGTTCGAGTTCTGGTGCTGAGCGGTCCGAATCTGGATCGGCTGGGCAAGCGTGAGCCGCAAATCTACGGCAAGACGACGCTCGCGCAGGTTCACGAGCAGCTCGCGGACGCAGCGAAAGCGCGCGGAGTATCCGTGGAGTGCCGCCAGAGCAACCACGAAGGCGCGTTGATTGATTGGATCGGCGCTGCGGCGGACGAAGGCTTTTCTGGGATACTGCTGAACCCAGGCGCGCTGACGCACTCCTCCTACGCGTTGTACGACGCCCTCAAGGGCTCTGAGCTACCGACCATCGAGGTGCACATCTCGAACCCGGACGCGCGCGAGGCATTCCGTAAGAATTCATTGGTGGCTCCGGCGTGCGTCGGGAGGGTCGCCGGCTTCGGTGCCGCGTCCTACACGCTGGCCCTCAGCGGACTGCTCGAGCGGCTCTCGAGCTAGCGCTGTGAAACGCGCTGCTCTTCGATGTCGCAGCGCGTCGAAGCCGCGCAAAATCATTCGCGCCACCGCATCAGTTGTCAGGCGCGAATCGTGTGAGCTAACTTGCCGCTCCCTTGAGCAGCCGGGCAGAACCCGGAGCGCGTTCGGCCCGCTTTCCGCGAGGCCACTCGTACAGGAATCCACACCATGCAACTTCCGCTTGATCACCTCAAGAGCCTCATCGAGACGCTCGAAGAGGGCGGCGTGTCCGAGTTCGAATACGAAGACGAAAAGGTCCGCGTGAAGGTCGCGCTGGCTCGTGGTCAGGCTCCGATCGTGAGCAGTGTCGTGGCCGCGCCCGCGTTGGCGCCGATTGCCGCTCCTGCGCCCTCTTCGCCACGTGCCACGGACGTTGTCGATCCGAACATCGTGTTCGTGACTTCGCCCTTCGTCGGCACCTTCTATCGCGCGCCTTCCCCGGAGGCCGAAGACTTCGTGACGGTGAACGGCATGGTCAAGAAGGGCCAGACGCTGTGCATCATCGAGGCGATGAAGTTGATGAACGAGATCGAGGCCGAGTTCGGTGGCACCGTGCTGGAGGTCTTGGTCGACAGTGGCAAGAGCGTGGAATTCGGTCAGAAACTGTTCAAGATCAAGAAGAGCTAAGTCAGTTTAGCAGCCCATGTTCCGCAAAGTATTGATCGCCAACCGCGGCGAAATCGCGATCCGAGTGATCCGCGCGTGCCGCGAGCTCGGGGTCGCGACGGTCGCAGTATTTTCCGAGGCTGACGCCGGTGCGCTCCACGTGCGCTTTGCCGACGAGGCCGTGTGCATCGGCCCGGCTTCCGCCACGCTGAGCTACCTCAACATTCCGGCCTTGATCAGCGCCGCCGAGATCACCGCAGCCGATGCGATCCATCCGGGCTACGGCTTCTTGTCCGAGAGCACCAAGTTCGCTCAGGTGGTCGAGCAGTGCGGGTTGAACTTCATCGGTCCTTCTTCGGAGGCGATGGCGCAATGGGGCGACAAGCTCCGCGCGCGCGAGGCTGCCCAGAAATTCGGGCTTCCATTGCTGCCCGGGAGCGCGGCGCTGACCAGCTTCGAGCACGCCGAGTCCGAGGCAAAGCGCGTCGGCTTTCCGGTCATGATCAAAGCCCGCGGCGGCGGAGGTGGGCGCGGGATGCGCGTGGTGCGTTCGGTCTCCGAGGTGCGTCGCGCATTCGAGTCGGCCACGGCCGAGGCGATGAACGCGTTCAAGAACCCGGAGCTCTACCTGGAGCGCTTCGTCGAGCGCCCGAAGCACATCGAGTTTCAGGCGCTGGCCGACAAGCACGGCCAAGTCTGGACGCTCGGCGAGCGTGAGTGCTCGTTGCAGCGCAAAAACCAAAAGCTGGTGGAAGAGTCACCCAGCTCGTCGATGACGGACGAGCTACGCGCCAAGATGGGCGAGGTGATCCGCCGCGCGATCGCGGAGACAGGCTACACGTCGCTCGGCACCCTCGAATTCCTGATGGACGAAGACCGTTCACTCTACTTCATGGAGATGAACACGCGCGTTCAGGTCGAGCATCCGGTCACGGAAATGGTCACCGGTGTGGATCTCGTCGTGCAGCAAATTCGAGCTGCCGCAGGCGAGAAGCTCAGCCTGCCAGACACGCGCTCCTGGAAATTCCGCGGCCATGCCATCGAATGTCGAATCATGGCTGAGGATCCGCGCACGTTCGCGCCGTGGCCAGGTAAGATCACCGAGTACCATCCGCCTGGCGGCGCTGGCGTGCGGGTGGATTCGGGTGTCTTCGGCGGTTGGACCGTGCCGTCGCACTATGATTCCTTGCTCGCGAAGGTCATCGTGCACGCGGCGACTCGGGAACAAGCCCTGGTCCGCATGCAGCGCGCCTTGAACGAGTACATCATCGGCGGCATCCGTACGAATATCGACCTGCACAAGCAACTCTTGGCGCTGCCAGAGGTGATAGAGGGTCGAATGACGACTCGAACCGTCGAAAACTTCATGGCGGCTCGGGCCAACGCGAACTGAGGGCGCGCTCGCGCGGGCCGGCCTAAGATAGGCACATGCTCGACGATCTCGTGTCAGGCGTGCTTCGTGGTGAGGAGCGCGCGGTCGCGCGCGCGTGCCGCTTGATCGATGATCGGGAGCCGCGCGTTGCGCATTTGATCGACGAGCTGCACGGGGCGACCAAGCAGCCCCAGGTCATCGGTGTCACGGGCAGTCCGGGCTCCGGTAAGAGCAGCTTGGTTTCCGGGATGGTGACGCAATTTCGGGCTTTGGGGAAGCGCGTCGGCGTACTCGCGATCGACCCTTCTAGCCCGTTCACGGGCGGGGCGATCCTCGGCGATCGCGTGCGCATGCAGCGACACTTCGGCGATCCGGGCGTGTTCATTCGCTCCTTGGCCACGCGTGGCGCGCAGGGCGGCCTCTCGCGCTCGGTGCAGGAGCACGTGGTCGTGCTCGACGCGGCCGGTTACGACATCATCGTGATTGAAACCGTCGGTGTCGGGCAAGACGAGCTCGACGTCGCGGAGGTCGCCGCGAGCACGATCGTCGTCACCCAGCCGGGCACGGGTGACGACATTCAAGCCGTGAAATCGGGCATCTTGGAGATTGCTGACGTGTTCGTGGTCAACAAGGCCGATCGCGACGGTGCCGATCGCGCCGTGTTCGAGCTCGAACAGCGGTTGGAGCTGGCGCGAACGGTCGGCGCGGCGTCCGCCGCGAGCCACGCGTGGCAAGCCCCAGTACTGAAATGCGTCGCTCTCACTGACTCGGGCCTCCCGGAGTTGGTCCAAGCGCTGGCCGCCCACGGTGCCTGGTTGGCCTTGCCCGAAGGCGCGAAGCGCGCCGCGGCGCGTCGCCAGGCGAGCGCGGAACGCCTGATATTTTCGCTGGTTTGTGAGCAGCTCGCGCGCGTGCTCGAGGTGGAGCTGAAGCGGGCCGCGGTCCGTTTGGTCGAGCGCAACGTCTCGCCGCACGCCGCTGCCGCCGAGCTTCTAGCGCGCGTGGGCGCTGACACGGTCAGCGAGAGCTGACCGAAACCAAGTACGAGACGATGGCCTGCTCTTCGTCTCGAGTGAGGTGTACACCATGATCGCTCTGCATCTCCGCGACGAATCCCGGCCAGGTGAGCGGCATCTCCGAAGCGGGCTCACGGAGCGGATGACAGCCCGCGCAACGCTCGACGTAGAGTGCGCGGCCCTGCTCGAGCGCGGCACCGTCAGGTCTGGGAAAGTGGAGCGCACGCGCAGCGCATCAGCTTCGGTCGCGCGCGGTAGCGGAGCAGCGCAACCCAGTACGGGCGTCACAGCAAGCGCCAGCAATGAGAGAAGCTCTTTCACTGCGGCAACTCAAATGCGAAAACCGAACAGCAGACGAGCCTGTAGGCGCTCATTTTCATCCAGGTCGTAGGCGTGGCCGGCGGTGGCACCCTTGAGCGCAGCAATCTGCGGCTCGAGGGCGAGCGTTGCCCACCAGCCTGCGGTCACCACTGACACGCTCGGCCCGAAGTAGAGCACTGAGCTCGTGAGCTGGCGGGGAATCATGTTTTGGCTGCGAATTTCCAGAGCGGGCACGATCGTCGGCGTGACGAAGTAGCCCGCGGAGAGGACCGCGGCGAGCGCCACTTCGGAGGACGAACGCAGCTCCAAGTGTTCGATGCCATCTCCGACCAAATTGGCGGCGAGCAGCAGCGAGCCGATCTGCTTGTCCAAGATCACTCGGCCCTCGACGCTCGCTACGAGCGGGCCCACCGTGCCCTCGACGAACAACGCGCTACCCAGAGCGTCAGCCACGGAGTCCGACAGCTTGTATTTCAGATTGAGCGAGAAGGAGTCGAGCTCAGTGTCGTTCAGGCGTGTGCGCTGCGTGGCACCCGGCACCACCAGATCCTCAGCGACGCTCGAGAGGTTCCAGAAGAACTCCCCTTGTAGGTTCTTCGCGATGCCGAAGGCAAAACCGAGGCGGGCGTCGGTCTCGCTGTAGTAGCTGGCGCGTCCGGCGAGCACCGTCGTCCAGGGTTCGAGCTCCGCGCTGCCGGGGTCCAACACCGATGATTCGTAGTTGAAAGCGAAGTGGCGCTCGCTGGCGTGCAGCGAGCGCGGAGCGAGCAGCAGCGCACATGAGCCGAGCAGGAGAGCGAGTTTCGTCTTCAAGGGGAGCAAGACCCGAGCGCTGAAATTGAAAGACCGTAGCAATTAGCACATGGCCCGATTGGTGAGCTATTTCCAAGCAAATTTCGCTATTTACGCCGTGCGGCAGGAGGGGTGGCCGCTGTCCGCGCGCGCGTCTTCTTGCGGCCCACGTCTTCAGCCTCGAAGGCGGACGGGCACTCAGCGCTGACCGGGCAGGCTGCGCACGCGGGCTTCCGCGCGGCGCACGTGCGCCGACCGTGAAAGATCAACGTGTGCGAGAGCATGTCCCATTCGCTGCGCGGAAACAGCGCCATCAGATCGCCCTCGATCTCCGGCGGCTCGGTTTGCCGTGTCCAGCCGAGTCGCTGACTGATGCGCTGCACGTGCGTATCGACGACGACCCCCTCCGGTGTTCCGAATGCGACGCCGAGCACGACATTCGCGGTCTTGCGGCCAACACCCGGCAGCTGCACGAGCTCGGCTAGAGTTCGCGGTACTTCGCCGCCGTGATCGGCGATCAGCTTCTTCGCGAGCCCAATCACGTTCTTGGTCTTCTGCCGATACATGCCGATCTTGCTCAGCGCGTGCTCGACTGCGGCGGGTTCGGCCTGAGCGAGCGCTTGCGGTGTGGGCCAGCGCCGAAACAGATCGGGAGTCACTTTGTTGACCATCACGTCCGTGCTTTGTGCAGAAAGCACCGTCGCGACGACGAGCTGAAAGGCGTTGCTGTGATCGAGCTCGCAATGTGCGTCGGGGTAGTGCTTTCGGAGCTTGGCGTAGGTGTGCCTGGCCTGCTCTGCGTCGACGCGCGGAACCTTGGCTGATTTGGGCTTCGGCTTGCTCTTCTCGCTCGCGGCGCGCGCCGGCCTTGCTGCCGTCACGCGCCGAGTCGGACCCTTTTTGCGGGGGATGTTAGGCGTCTTCTTGGCCGCCATCGTCCGCGCCTTCGGAATCGCTCGCGGGCGGTACGCTGCCCTCAGTGGGCGGCACGCTGGCGCCCGTGTCATCCGCCGCGTCCTCACCTTCCGCGTCACCTTCGCCCTCCAACGCCGCGCCGGCTTGGCTCTCGCCGATGGGTTCGATGGCAACCACGCGTTCATCGTCGGCGATGCTCATCAGCTTGACGCCCTGTGCGTTGCGCCCCGTTTCGCGAATACCTTCGATAGGTGTGCGAATGGTTTGCCCGCGGTCGGTGATGATCATCACCTCGTCTTCGGGCTTGACCATGGCGATGCCGACCACGGGTCCGTTACGGTCGCTGCAATCGATCAAGATGATGCCCTTGCCGCCGCGGTTCTGAATGCGAAATTCCTCGATCGGCGTGCGTTTGCCATAGCCGCGTTCACACACCGCGAGCACGAACTTACGCTCGGCCTCGGTGCGCGAAAGACCGACCACTTCATCACCGCCCTCGAGCTCGATCGCTTTGACGCCGGCGGTGTTGCGACCCATCGGGCGCACTTGCTGCTCGTCGAAGCGAATGCTCTGCCCAAGCTTCGTCGCGACGAAGAATTCGGCGTTACCGTCGGTCACGATCGCGGTAAACAATTGATCATCGTCGGCGATTTTCACGCCGATGATGCCCTTTTCCCGGAAATTCTCGTATTCCAAGATCTCGGTCTTCTTGATTTGACCGCCCTTGGTGATGGTCGTTACGAACGCGCCGGCCTCGATCGCCTTCACGGGCGTGATCGCCGCCACGCGCTCTTCCGGTTCCATCTCGATGAAGTTGACGATGGCGCGGCCCTTGGCGTTGCGCGCGGCCTGCGGCACTTCGTACACCTTTTTGACGTACACTTTGCCGCGGTTCGAGAAGAAGAAGACGAGGCTATGCGTGGAGGCGATGAAGAGCTGATTCAGGAAATCGTCTTCGCGCGCCTCCATGCCCTTGTTGCCCTTGCCGCCGCGCTTCTGCGCCTTGTACGTAGAGACAGGCGTGCGCTTGATGTAGCCGGAGTGCGAGATCGTCACGACCATGTCCTCTTCTTGGATCAGGTCTTCGATCTGGATCTCCGCTTCATTGTCGATGATCTCGGTGCGCCGCTTCTGGCCGTGCTTCTCCTTGACCTCTTCCAGCTCCTTGATGATCACGGCCATGAGCAGGTGCTCTTCGGCCAAGATCGCGCGCAAGCGCGCAATCTCATTGGACAGCTCACCGTACTCGGCCGCGAGCTTCTCTTGTTCGAGGCCGGTCAAGCGCGCCAAGCGCATGTCGAGGATCGCCTTCGCCTGGCGCTCGCTGAGCCGATAGTCCGCGATTTTGGCTGCGGCCTCGATCTCCGCTTCGGGCCGACCAGCGCGACGCACGAACGCCTCTAGCCCCTTCAGCGGCAAGGCCATCAAGCGCGTCTGCGCCACGTCGGGGTCGGATGACTCGCGAATCGTCTTGATCACCAAGTCGACCTCGGTGATGGCCATACCCAGGCCTTCGACGATCTCGCGTTGACCTTCGGCTTTGGTGAGCTCGAAGCGCGTCCGCCGGCTGATCACTTCACGGCGATGCTCGACGAAGCGCTCCAAAGTCTGCTTCAGGTCGAGGACTTCCGGACGCGAGTCGACGATCGACAGGTTGATGATGCCGAAGGAAGCCTGCATGTCCGTCAGGCGGTACAGCTGGTTGAGCACGACCTGCGGGAATACGTCTTTCTTCAGCTCGAGCACGAGGCGCATGCCGTCGCGATCGCTCTCGTCGCGCGCTTCTTTGATGCCTTCGATGCGCTTGTCGCGCATCAGCTCGCCGATCTTGGCGTGCAAGCGTGCCTTGTTGACCTGGTACGGCAGCTCGGTGACGACGAGCTGCTCTCGGTCGTTCGAGCCTTGAACCTTTTCGACCTCGGTGCGCGCGCGCATCATGATCGAACCGCGTCCGGTCTTGTACGCTTGGTAGATGCCGGAGCGTCCGTAGATCATGCCTGCGGTGGGGAAATCCGGGCCTTTCACGTCCAGCATCAGATCTTCGACCGTCGAGGCTGGCTCGCCGATAAGACGGATCGTGGCGTCGATCACTTCCACTAGATTGTGCGGCGGAATGTTGGTCGCCATGCCGACGGCGATGCCGCCCGAGCCGTTCACGAGCAAGTTCGGGAAGCGCGCGGGCAACACGGTGGGCTCTTCACCCGACTCGTCGAAGCTGGGCGTGAAATCGACGGTCTCTTTCTCGATGTCCGCGAGCAGCTCCATCGAGATGCGTGCCAGGCGACATTCGGTGTAGCGATAGGCGGCTGCCGGATCGCCATCGACCGAGCCAAAGTTTCCTTGCCCGTCGATCAACATGTGGCGCATGGAAAAATCCTGCGCCATGCGCACCAGCGCGTCGTACACGCTCGCGTCGCCGTGGGGGTGGTAGTTGCCCAACACTTGACCGACGACCTTCGCGCACTTGCTGTACGAGCCGCCGGGGGTGAGGTTCAGGTCGCGCATCGCGAACAGGATCCGCCGGTGCACGGGCTTCAAGCCGTCACGCACGTCGGGGATGGCGCGCCCGATGATCACGCTCATCGCGTAATCCAGGTACGACGTTCGCATCTCGTCCTGGATGCTGATCGGCTGCTCGGATGGGTTGCTCGGTTCGTTTTCCACGCCCGTGTCAGGTAGCCCGGTACGGAGCCGCTGACAACCGTTGGAACAGCCGGCGTGATGCCCGAAAATTCACAAAAATTTCAAAGCTTTGGGAGCGGAAATCCGACGTCGATTTCGAGTCGCACGCGGGGTCCCTCGCGCGCGCCGCGACGGCCGTCGATCATTCGGCTTGAGCTGCCGGCAGCGCGCTTTCTTTCAGATCCGAAGCTCGAGCTCGAGCTTCAGTCTGCGAAAAAAAGTGACCCCGAGCGCATCTCGAACTGCTCTGCGCGAGAGCGGCGCGAGGTTTTAGAAGAAGTTGCCGATGGTGAACTCGAACACACTGTGCTCTTCGTAGGGCAGCGGCGCGAACGGGAAGCCCCACTCGAACCGGAGCGGGCCGAGCGGTGAGAACCAGCGCAGACCGAAGCCGTAAGAGGTGCGGAGCTCTGCCAGGCTACTCAGGCCATTGAAGCACGGGCTGACGGCCGCGTATTGAATCGCGACGCCGCCGGCCTTGCAGTAATTGTTCTCCAAGTTCCAGGCGTTGCCTGCGTCCGTGAAGAGCACGCCGCGCACACCGACCGATTCTACGATTGGGAACTCGAGCTCCAAGTTCTGGAAATACTCGAGGTTGCCACCGATATTCGCGCCATTGGGAATCGGCGGGCTGTTCGGATCGGTCGATTGCGTGAGCCCGACGCGCGGGCCGATGGTGCGGAACTGGAAACCGCGGACGTCGAGGATGCCTCCCAAGAAGAAGCGCGCAAAGATGGGCACGCCCTCGCTCGAGGGGCTCGTGACGTGTCCTGCCTCCATATTCAACTTGAGCACGAAGCCGGCGCCGATCGGGTAGTAGAAGCGACCGATGAAGTGGTGCTTCAAGAACTGATTTTGCGAGCCGAGCTTGGCCGCCGCCAGTTCGCTCGACGCGTACAGGTAAACGCCGCTCGTCGGAAATAGGCGATTGTCGCGGGTGTCCAGGGTGAGCGCGGGCCGAATGCTGGACGTGAAGCCGTCGTTGAACAGGTTCGCGAGCGGCAAGCGCGTGAACACACTGACTGCGCTGCTCGTGCCGAGCAACGTGGACGTAGTCTGCGTCGAGACGCGATCGAGCTCAGCGGTGTACGTGACGGAGGCGTTCAGCTCGGGTGCGATCAGCGGATAGCCGAAGGTGATCCCGCCACCCTTGCTGGACTGCGAAAAGTCGTTGTAGACCCGGAGCTGGTCGTACAAATCGATACTGCTGTTGAACGGGCTGTCGAGAAAATAAGGCTCGAAGAAGCGCAGGCTCACGAGCTGGCGAAGGCTGCTGACCTGCGCTTGCAGCGACAAGCTTTGCCCGTTGCCGAACAGGTTTGCTTGCTGAACTTGGGCTGTCGCGATGAAATTCTCGATGCTGGAGAAGCCCGCGCCGACTTGGAAGGTCCCCGTCGGTTTCTCGCTGACCTCGATGTACACGGTCATCTTCTCGGGGGATGATCCGGCCTCGGTCGAGACATCGACGCGTTCGAAGTAGCCGAGGGCGGTGATCCGGCGCTTGGAGCGGTCGAGCTTGCTCTCGCTGAACAGGTCGCCTTCGGCGACCTCCATTTCACGGCGGATGACTTTGTCCCGCGTCTTGGAATTGCCGCGGATTTCGATGCGCTCGAAATAGACGAGTGGGCCGCGCTCGACCGGCACCACCACGTCGACCTCTTGCGTCTCTGGGTCGAGTTGGGTCTGCGGATTGGCTTCGACGTTGGCGTAGCCGTGGTCACGGTACAGCGTGCGAATGCTCTGCAGATCTTCGAGCAGTTCGGCGCGATTGAAGTACTGGCCGGCCTCTGCGCGGACCATCATGCGCAGATTGCGGCGACCGTCGATGGGCTCGACCTCGCGGCCGTCCGGGCCCTTTTCATAGACGCGGAGCTGACGAATCTTGTAGCGCGGGCCTTCGTCGATCGTGATCGAGACTTCGATGCCGTTGCGGTCCGGGGTCAGCATGATGCGCGGCGTGCTGATCGCGACCGACAAGAAACCGCGGTCGTAATACATTGCGCTGAGCACCGCGATGTCGCGCTCGAATGCGTCTTGGCGGAACGGGCCGCCGGAGCCAAATGCGAAGAAGCCCGCGTTGCCCGTGAACATCAGCGAGCGCAGCTCGTCGCTGCTGACGTGCTCGTTGCCGATGAACGTGATGCGCCGAACGCTGACCTGGCCGTGCTCGGTGATCCGAAACTTGACCTCGACCTCGTTGTTCTTCTGAGGCACGACCTCGTGCTGCACCTCGGCCAAAAAGTAGCCTTTTTCCGCGTACATATCGCGGATCTTCTGCACGGTGCGGCGCACCGCCGGCAGGCTCAAAATGGTGTTCGGCTTGAGCTCGATGCCCTCGTTCAGGTCGTCCTTCGAGATCTCGTCGTTGCCTTCGAAGGTGATCGCCGCGATGCTCGGTCGTTCTCGGACCACGAAACGCAGCTCGACGCCCTCGTCACGGCGATCGAGGTCGACCTCGATGTCGTCGAAGAAACCGGAATTCCACAGCTCGCGTACGTCCTGCGTCAACGTCTCCGGTTTGAAGACTTGCCCGGCGCGCTCGCGGATGTACGTCAAGACGTCTTCCGGCGTGACGCGCCGGTTGCCGGTGACCTGAATCTTCTGCAGGGGCATGCCGCGCGCCAGCTCGGCTTCGCCTGGGGGCAGCGCGGCGCTGGCTGGCGGTTCGCTCGGGAGATCGGCGTCGGCAGGAGGCGCGCTTGCCGCCGGTGTAGCGCTCGACGTCGTTGCAGGTGCTGGCGCCGGTGTCGTGACCGCCTTCGGTTCGCCTTGGGCGAACGCAGCAGGTGCCACGATTAGCGACAGCGCGAGAACGAAAATGAAGCGCGTCCACGCCTGGCAGCGAGCGGCAAAGTTACGTTGCATGTGACCGGTCGAAATCGAGCCTTTTGGAGCGCCCCGCGTAGCGCGGACAGAGGCTTGTCTCAAGCCGGGCCGCAAAAAGCCAGGTAAAACCGTCTGAAACAGTCGTTTCCAGCGAAAACCATGCGGTGCCGCGAGCTCGGCGTCGCAACAACCGGGTCACATTCCGCCTGCTGGCCGGACTGCCGTCCGAGCCGCGCGGCTCATACGTCGAGCTCTCCGACTTCATCGGCGCGGTTCATGATGAAGTGAAAACGCGCCGATGCGTCCTTGCCCATCAGCTCACTGACGATTCGATCCGTCTCCAGCGCGTCGGCGATGTTCACGCGCAGCATGCGACGCGTCCGCGGGTTGAGCGTGGTTTCCCAGAGCGTCTTGGCCATCATCTCGCCGAGGCCTTTGAAACGCGTGATATCTGCTTTCGTGTTGCCCTTCTGCTTCTCTTTGAGCAGCCGGTCGCGGTCCGCGTCGTCGGCGGCCCAGTACGTCTCCTTGCCGAGATCGATGCGGTAGAGCGGGGGCAGCGCAATGAACACGCGTTGCTGTTTGATCAGCTCGGGCAAGTGCCGGTACAGGAAGGTGAGCAGCAGAGTCGTGATGTGGTGGCCGTCCGAGTCCGCGTCCGCGAGCAGCACGACACGTTGATAGCGCAGCTTCGCGAGGTCGAAATTCGGCCCGATCCCGCAGCCGAGCGCGGTCACCAAGTCGGCGAGCTCCTTGTTCTCGATGACCTTGCTGACGCTCATGCCTTCGGTGTTCAGCACCTTGCCGCGCAACGGTAGGATGGCTTGCGTATTGCGGTCGCGCCCCTGCTTGGCAGAGCCGCCTGCGGAATCACCTTCGACGATGAAGAGCTCGGTGTCTTGACGGTTGTGAGTCAAGCAATCCGCGAGCTTGCCGGGCAAGGTGAGGCGCCCGCTCGTCGCGCTCTTGCGGGATACGGATGCGGAAGCGGCGCGGGAGGCTTCTCTCGCGCGCGCAGACAAGATGATGCGCGCCACGATTTGCTCGGCGACCGAGCGATTCGAATTGAGCCACTGTTCGAGCACCGGGCGCACTGCCGCGTCGACTAGGGATTGCACTTCCGGATTATTCAGGCGCTCTTTGGTTTGGCCCTGAAACTGCGGCTCCGCGACGAACACGCTGAGCACGGCAGCCCAGCCTTCGCGGATGTCCTCTGCCGTCAAGCTGACGCCGCGCGGGGACAGGTTGTGCGTCTCGATGTAGTTACGGATGGCCTTGGCGACGCCCGAGCGCAGGCCATTTTCGTGCGTTCCGCCGGAGCTCGTCGGAATGCCGTTGACGTAGCTCTTGACGATTTCCTCCGTGGCTTCAGTCCACTGGAAGACGACCTCGATCCGCATGTCGCCGTCTTTGTTCAGCGCGAACGGCGTCTCGTGAGCGGGTTTGGCGTGGGCGGCCGTCAGCAGCTTCTTGAGGTAGTCGCTGATACCTTCTTGATGGAAGAAGGTGACCTTGTTGCCGCTCTCCTCGTCCGTGAAGTTCACCTTCACGCCGCGGTGTAAGTAACTCGCGATCTCGAGGCGATCGCGGATCGTGTCCGCGTTGAAGTCGATCTTCGGGAAGATAGTCGGATCGGGGTGGAAGAACACGGTCGTGCCCGAACCGCGCGCCGCGCCCAGCTTTTTCAGCTTCGAGGCTACGGTGCCGCGGCTGAACTCGATCTGCCACTCGGCGCCGTCGCGCTTCACGGTGACCACGACCTTGGAGGACAAGGCGTTGACTACCGACGCGCCGACACCGTGCAAGCCGCCCGAGGTCTTGTAGTTGTTGCCCTCGAACTTGCCGCCTGCGTGCAGCGTGGAATACACGATTTCGAGCGCGGATTTCTTGTGCGTCGGGTGAATGTCGACCGGAATGCCGCGTCCGTTGTCGCTGACCGTGACCGACTGCCCGTCCTTGTGCAGGGTCACGTTGATCTCGGTGGCGTGACCGTTCATCGCCTCGTCGACCGCGTTGTCGACCACCTCCCAGACCAAGTGATGAAGACCGGAGGAGCCTACGCCGCCGATGTACATGCCAGGGCGCTTGCGGACGGGATCGAGCCCCTCGAGAACCGTGATGTCTTTAGCCGTGTAAGTCGTGGCCATGCGATTTGCTCCGGCTAGTTGCTCAAAGGTTCGGGCGCGGTGGGCACGTTCGGTACGAGGCGCACGAATTTGCCGCGCTTGATCACTTCACGGCCCTTGCCGCCGCGCGAGCTGCGTTCGAACTTGTCGAGATCGATGCGGTATTCGCCGCCGAGGGACGTTTCGAGCACGAGCGGGTCGTTCGAGTAGGCCGTTGCTTTCATGCCCACGAGCGCGTCGTCCTTCTCGAGCTTTACCAGTTGCACTCCCTTGCCCGGACCCGACAGGTAATTGATCTCGTCGAGGCCGCACAGCAGCGCGCGCCCTTCGGCAGTGGCGCAGATCACCGTTTCCTTACCCTTCACCAGGGAAATCCCGACGACCTGCACGCCCTCTGAAACCTTGGCGTAGCGTCGCCCAGCGCGCGTGCTCGGCTCGATGAACGGTGCGATGCCGATGCAGAATGCCAAGCCGTCGCTGGTGGCGGCGACCGCGTACGTCTTCGGACGCTTACCTTCGCGTTCGGCGGTGTCACCCACCACGCGCGCGTCGAGCGAATAGCAGGCGATGATCTTTTCGCTATCTTTCAGCTTGAATAGCTTCTGAATCGGTTCGCCGTAGCCGGTCGTCGCGGGCACGTCGATCATGCGGCAGCTATAGGCCGTACCGAAATTCGAGAAGAACACCAAGCTCTCGCGCGTCGAGCCGACCACACAGGCGAGCACTGCGTCCCCCTCGCGGAGGCGCGTGGAGACCGGATCCTTGATCTCCTTTTGCCGCTTTACCCAGCCGTCCGCGGTGAGCAAGACCACGTTGTCCTCAGCGACGATCAGGTCCTCCTCGGTGAACTCTTGCTCCTCGCTGACGTTTTCGATCAGCGTACGGCGCTTGCCGTTCTTCCCGAACTTCTCGACTACCGCGAGCAGTTCTTGGCGCACGATGGCCCAGCGGCCCTTCGACTCTTCCTCGTGGAGTAAGTCCTTGATCTCCTTGGCGCGTTTGCGCTTGTCCTTTAGCTCTTTCTGAATGACCAGGATCTCGAGCCGGGCCAAGCGGTACAGCTTGAGCTCCAAGATGGCGTCGGTTTGCTCGTCGTCGAGCTTGAACTTCGCCATCAACTTTTGCGCGGCGTCGGCCTTGCCCTCGGACGCGCGAATGATCTTCAAGATTTGATCGAGAGCGTCGAAGATCTTCTCGAAGCCCTCCAGAATGTGCACGCGCTTCTGCAGCTTCTCGAGCTCGTGCGCCAGGCGACGCGTCACGACCTCCAGGCGAAAATGCAGGAAATGCCAGAGAATTTGCTGAAGATCGAGACGCTCCGGGCGCCCGACCTCGGGGTTCTCGGTCGGTACCAAGCACGTCAAATTGACGGCGAAATTCGTCTGCAGCGGCGTGTGCTTGAAGAGGTAAGCGAGCACCTTGTGCTCATCTGCCTCTTTCTTCAGCTCGAGCTCGATGCGCACGTCGTCGGTCGACACGTCGCGCACGTCGAGCAGCATCGGCATTTTGCGAGACACGACGACATCCGCAATGCGCTCGACCAACACGGATTTGTTGACCGTGTAAGGGATGCTGGTGATGTGCAAGGTCTTCGTGGTCTTGCCGGTCTCGGCGACCTCCCAAGTACCCCGCACGCGCAGTGTGCCTTGCCCGGTCTCGTAGACTTGCTTCAGCTCCTCAGCGCTGGCGACGATGTGGCCGCCGGTCGGAAAATCCGGGCCTTTGATAGTGCGACACAGCTCGCGTGACGTGAGCTGCCGCCCGTCCAGCAACGCATCGAGCAGACGCACGGCGGCGCTCACTACCTCTTCCGGGTTGTGCGGCGGAATGTTCGTGGCCATGCCCACGGCGATGCCCGACGCGCCGTTGATCAACATGTTGGGGATGGCCGAGGGCAAGACTACGGGCTCGAACTTGGTGCCGTCGTAGTTGGGCCGGAAATGCACGGTGTCTTCGTCGATTTCGGCCAGGATCTGGTCGGCCAACGACGCCAAGCGGCACTCCGTGTAGCGGTACGCGGCGGCCGGATCGCCGTCGAGCGAGCCGAAATTGCCCGAGCCGTCGACGAGTGGCGCGCGCAAACTGAAGGACTGCGCCATGCGCACGAGCGCGTCGTAAATCGCGGCGTCTCCGTGCGGGTGATAGTTGCCCATCACGTCGCCCACGATTTTCGCGCATTTTCTATGCTTGGCGTCGCCGGTCACGCCCTGTTGCCACATCGTGTACAGGATGCGGCGTTGGACGGGCTTCAAGCCGTCCCGCACGTCCGGGATGGCGCGGCTGGTGATGACGGAGAGCGCGTAGTTCAGGTAGCGGGTCTGAGCGACTTCGTGCAGCGGCGCCGGCTCTTCCGGGAACATCGGGGGCCCTTCTCCACCGGAGCCCGAGCCGCCACGCCGTTTCTTGGGCGGATCTCCGTCACCTGAAGAGTCGTTTTTGTGCTTGCTCTTGCCTGTCGCCAACGTTCCGCTTTCCCCGACGCCCCTGAGGAGGCGCCGATGCCCGCGTTTCGCTAGCTTTTTTTCCAGCCCGAAGTCAATCTCTTCAAGAGAAATGCGGGCGAGCGCGACGAAAGCCCACTGGTTCGCGCTCATCCTGTGCGGGCTTGTGTCGTCCTCGCTGGCCTGCCGGCGGCAGCCAAGTGGACCCAAAGCCGAGGCATGCAGCAACGAAGGCGTGGTCAGCTCCAACACCGTGATCCGACCGGATGCCGGCGAAGTCAGTGCCGAAATCGTTCAATCGGGGTGTCGACAGTGCAGTCACGCGACACGGCTCGGCGCCGCTGCGGGCTCGCCATGCAGCGCGGCGTCGGTGTGCGTCGAAAGCTGCTGCAGCTGTCCGAGCCCGGGCTCGAGCCCGAGAATTTACTATCGAGCGCGCGTCTGCGATTCGGGGAGCTGCGCCAGCGCGGCCCAGGCTTGCGCCACGGCTCGAGGAGCGATCGAGCCCGACGTCTGCGAGCCTCAATCCGGTCCGCGAAACTCGTCGACTGCGATGCCGTAGCGTTTCATCCAGCGGTGGATCTGCATGCGTGCTTTGCCCAGCTCGCGCCCGACCGCCGCCACGTTGCCTTGGTGGGTGATGAGCAGCGCGCGAAGCTCCGGCTCGCTCGGCACCGCCAAAGCCGACGCCTCCATTTGCCGCACCGGGGGCGAGAGCGAGCTGCTCTTGCCGTAGTCGTTCATGGCCTCTTTGACGGTATCGGGGAGCACCTCGGGACCGAGCACCGGTCCCTCCGAAAGCGCCACGCTGCGCTTGATGCAGGCCTCCAGTTCCCGCACGTTGTACGGAAAGTCGTGTTGCAAGAGACCGGTCATGAACGGAAACGACAGCTCGTAGCTCGGTCGCCCGGCGCGCGCGAGGAAACTGCGCGCGAGCACGTGCACGTCCTCTTTGCGTTCGTGCAGCGGAGGCAGGTAGAGCTCGTATTCGTTGAGCCGCGCGAACAAATCTTCGCGAAACCGGCCCTCTCGCTGCATCTTGGCGAGATCGCGATGCGTCGCGCAAACCACGCGCACGTCGACGCGTTCCGGTGTGGTGGCGCCGAGCGGCAGCACTTCCTTCGCTTGCAACACGCG
>DATHOI010000152.1:0-5763 GCA_035485095.1 Polyangiaceae bacterium
CGAAGCTTGACGGTTTCTCGCACCGCCTCTTCACGGATCAAGCGGGCGATCTCGGGGTCGCGGTCGGCCAAAGGCGGGTCAGCGCGCGTGCCAAGGTTCGACATGGCGGCAGGCTACCGCTGCGTTTTCGCTCGCGCCACGCAGGAGCAACCCATTGAAAGTAATCGGTATTTACATGTTCCACATAGACTGCAACAAGCCGCACCGCATTGGCTCGACGCTCACCCACGACTGGTTAAACTGCGCGCCGTGCGATGGCAAAGCCGAGCCAAGCGAAAGCCGCGACCGACCCGGATGGGACGGAGGGCTCGGAGCGCCGTAGTGCGAGTGTGCCCGGCGCAGCCCGTTCACCATCGGATGGGGTATCTACCCCCGACTCCTTCAGCGAACTGAGCGTAGGCCACCCCGCGCCCGACCCCGTGCCAGCAGCACCCAAAACCGACCCCGAGCTCGTGCGCGATCACGAGATCATCCCCGCGCCCGCAGCCGAGCTCGACAGCGCGCCGCCCAGCATTCCATCCGCCGCCAGCGTCACTGCCGAAGACGCGCCCAAGCCGCAGGGCTCGATTCCGGTTCTACCTGGGCACGTGATCGCCAACCGCTACGAGGTGCTCGGCATCTTGGGCGAAGGCGGGATGGGCATCGTCTACCGTTGCCGCGATCAATCGAACGGGCAATTCGTCGCCATCAAGCGGGTGATTCCGCCATCCGGCAACCTCGCCGGCGAGTATGTGATGTGGTTCTACAAGGAGGCGCGCGCGCTCGCCGCCTTGGCCCATCCGAACATCGTGCAAGCTCGCGACTTCGGTCAGCTTCGCGATGGCTCTCCGTTCCTGGCGATGGAGCTCGTATCGGGCGTCTCGCTGCACGAGCTGGTGCACACGCGCCTCACGTTTCCGCTGATTTGGACGATCGTCGATCAGATTCTGTCAGCGCTCGCCCACGCGCATGCGCGCGGCATCATCCACGGCGATCTCAAGCCGTCGAACGTGCTCGTCGAGGCCATCGACGACCAACCGCCGCAAGTTCACGTCTTGGATTTTGGGCTCGCCTGGCTGCGCCAAGACGCGCTCGACGCACGGCTCGATGGCAACAAACCCATGGAATTTGCGCCACATGCCGGCGCGGGCACCCCGGGTTACATGGCGCCCGAGCAGATCCAGCACGAGATGCACCACGTGTGCGGCGCGACGGATCTGTATTCGCTCGGCTGCATCCTGTATCGCCTGTTCGCTGGGCGCGCGCCGTTCTCCGGCGAGTCCAAGGAACTGCTTCGCGTGCACGCTTTCGAGCAAGCGCCCGCGCTGAAGACGGTGATCGACGCGCCCGACGGCACGGTGCCGTTCATCATGCGCTTGCTCGCCAAGCGTCCTTGGGATCGCTGGGAATTCGCCGCCGAGTGCCGCGCGGATTGGGGCAAGTGGCGTCCCAAGGCCGAGCCGTCGGAATATCGCTTGCCGGTGGATCTGCGCTCGTCGACCGCGAAGACCGCCGCGCCCACTCGGCGCACTGGGGCGCGCGGCCCGAATCCGGATCTATCGCCCGCGCCGGAGCGCGCGCCGGGATTGCTCAGTATTCGTCCGAGCCCGCTCGTCGGCCGCGAGGACGTGCGCAACGTGCTGCGCGAAGTGTGCGACGACGTGATCGACAGTGTTGGCGCGCCGCACCGTTTGGTGATGTTGGTCGGCCCCGCCGGTTGCGGCAAGAGCCGCATCGCCGAGTGGCTGAGTGAGGTCGTGCATGAAGAAGGCACGATGGTGCCGCTGCGCGCGCGTTACCGAAAGATCCGCGGCTCGCTCGACGGCATGCTCGGCGCTGCGCTCCATCACTACAACTTCGAGCGTGTCGAGCGCGACTTGATCGAGCGCTCGCTGCTCGAGCGTTGGAAGGTGCGGCGCGACGACAAAAATGGCCGTGCTTGGGTCGCCGGCGCTGGCGAATGGCTCCGGCCGATGGGTGCCGACGCGCCGATCGGACCGAGCGGCGTGCGCTTCACGCTCGACACGCTGGAAACGCGGCGCATGGTCACGCGCTACACGCTGCGCAAAATCGCCAATGGCCGCCCGCTGTTGTTTTGGCTGGACGACATCCACAACGCGAGCCCAGCCACGATCGAGGGCTTACTCAAGATTCACACCGACGAACCCGACCAGCGGATCGTGATGGTCGCTACGGTGCGTTTGGAAGATGTCGTGCTGGGCACCGCGACGGCGACGCGGCTGCGCGAGCTGCGCGACATCATGAACGGCAAGCTGATCGACATCGAGCCGCTGCCTTCGGATACGACGGCGCAGCTCTTACGCGAATCTCTGCCGCTCGACGACGCCGCGGTGAAGGAGGCGGCGCGCCGCAGTCGCGGCAACCCGCTGTTCGCGTTGCAGCAGCTCCATGCCTGGGCCCTCGCCGGCAACATGGAATTTCAGAACGGTGTCTACCGCGTCCCGCCCGAAGTGCTGGCCATGCGCCCGCAGACCACGGCGGAGCTGTGGGACAGCCGTGTCGCGGCCATGCCGGAGCCGCACCGCGCCGCCGCCTACGCCGCGGCCACGCTGGGCGGCGACATTCGCAAGAACGTGCTTTCAGCGTTGCTCACGGCGCTCGGCCTGCCCTCGGAAGCTGCGATTTTGAGCCTACAAACCGCGGAAATTTTAGTGCCGCGCGGGCCGGGTCGGTACGCTTGGCCGCACGAGCTGCTGCAAGAGCACCTGCTCTTGAGCCTGAACGAGCGAACCGACAAAGAGCGTTTCTACCGGGCTTCCGCGACCGCGCTCACGCAACACCCGCTGGCCAATAGTCGGCGCGTCGTGCGGCAGCGTGTCGTCAATCTGCTGCAAGCCGATGACGCTGACACTGCCGCGCTCCTGCTCTTCGATTTCCTGCAACAGAGTTGGAACGGTGCGCGCGAGCCCGTGGCGACTCTCGCCGATCTCGAGCTGCTCAAGGGCAAGCTCACTGGGCGCACCCTCGCGCTGAAGAATCGCTGGCAGGCCGAAGCGCTGCGCCACGCCGGCCGCACGGCAGAAGCCATGACCTTCGCGGAGCTCGCGCGCACGCGCTTCGAAGAGCTCGGCGACCCCGAGAACATCGCGCACAGCTTGCGCTTGCTCGGCCACTTGGCGAGTGACCAAGGCAGCAGCGCCGAAGGCTTGGAGCTCACGCAGCGCGCCCATCAGATGTTCGCCGAACAGGGTAATTTACTGGGCCAAGCGCAGTGCGAAGCGGTGGCGGGTGAAATCCAATATTTGCTCGGCAGCTACGAAGACGCACGTTCCACGATTCAACGCGGTGAGCGCAATTTCGCCACCCTCGGCCAAGCGCTCGGGCGCGGTCAGTGCCTGCTTTTGCTGTCTTGGGTCGAGCACTCCGAGGGCGCGACAGAACGGTCGCGCCGCCTGGCGCAAGAAGCGCGCTCCGAGTTCGAACGCGCGGGCTATCGCTTGGGTACGGCTCAGGCCGACGTATCGATCGCGCATGTCGAGCACCGGTTGATGAATTTCCACAGCGCCGAGATCGGCGCGCTCGACGCGCTCTCGACCTTCGAGACTTTGCGGACACCACGCGGGCAGGCCGCGTGCGACCGTCTGCTGGCCATGATCGGACTCGACACCGACGACCTCGACATGGCCGAGTTGCACACCGATCGCGCATCTCAATTGTTCGCGCGCATGAGTGACCCGTGGGGCGTGATCGAGACGAAGCTCTTGCTCGCGCAGATCGCGTTGGTGCGCCACCAGGCCGGAAAAGCCCGTACTTTGCTGGAAGAATCGAGCCGCATGGTGGTCGAAGAGGCGGAGGCGCGGCAGCACTTCTTACTCACGCGCGCCTGGCTGGAGGTCGCCGAGGGCGACACCGAAGCCGCTCTCGAATCGGTCGAAGCGGCAGCCGATGTCTTCGGTCAGCGCACGCGCGCGGGTGACCATACGCCGCACCTGCTTGGTCGCTTGGCGCGCTTTCCCTGGTCGCAGCATGGGCTCGGTCGGATCGACGCTTGGCGCACGGTGTTGAACGACCGACTACGCCGCAAGAATTGAGCGAGCGCGGCGCCTAGCATTGAACGGAGGTTGCGATGTCCTGGTTCGAGCTCGAAAACGCGGCGGAGATACCGTCACCCAGCCTGCTGATTTACAGCGACCGCGTGCGCGAGAATTTGACCCAGATGTGCCGAATCGCGGGCGACCCCGCGCGCCTGCGACCGCACGTCAAAACCCACAAATTGCCGCAGATCGTGCAAATGTCGCTGGAGCTCGGCATCCGCCGGTTCAAGTGCGCGACATTGGCGGAGGCCGAGATGCTCGCGCAAGCCGCGGCGCCCGACGCGCTGCTCGCGTGTCAACCGGTGGGCCCCAACGTGGCGCGGCTGAAGGAGCTTTCCGACGCCTACCCCAATACTCGCTTCTCGTGCCTGCTCGACGACGAGGAAGCGGCGCTCGAGCTATCTGCCGCCTTTGCCGGCAGCGAGCGTGCGCTCGGCGCGTGGCTCGACATCGATGTCGGGATGGAGCGCACGGGCGTCTCGGATCCGGACGAGGCCCAGGCCTTGTATGCACTGCTGAGCGAGTTGCCCGGGCTGTTCGTGCGCGGGCTGCACGCCTACGATGGGCACGTTCAGGCGCACGACTTGACCACGCGCACGGCGCAAGCCGACGCCGCATTCGCCAAGCTCGACGCGCTGACTGCCGAGCTGAAACGCACGGGATTTCCGGTCGAACAACGGATCATCGGCGGCAGTCCGTCGTTTTCGATCCACGCCAAACGCCAGGGCATCGAGCTCAGCGCGGGCACGAGCGTACTCTGGGACCACGGCTATGGTGAGAGCTTTGCCGATTTGGGCTTTCTGCCCGCGGCGCTGGTGTTGACCCGCGTGGTCAGCAAGCCGGGCGAGAATCGGCTGTGTCTCGATCTCGGTCACAAGGCGATCGGTTCGGAAATGCCGCCACCGCGCGTGCATTTGCTCGGTTTGGTGGAAGTCGTGTTCATCAAACACAGTGAAGAGCACCTGGTGATCGAGACGCCAAGCGCTAGCGAGCTCAGCGTCGGCTCGCTCTTGTACGGCGTGCCCTGGCACGTCTGTCCCACCGTCGCCCTGTACGACAAGGCGCTGGTCGTGCACGGCAAGCGGGCGACCGAGGCATGGCCGATCACGCGCGGCCGCAGCCTTCGGGGCGAGAAGTTCTGACTCTCACTCCGCCTCCAAGGCCCCAACACGAGCGCCAGGACGGGAATTGTGCATGCGCGTTGGGCAAACATCAGCACTATCCGTAACTTCCCAACTCACGTGGCCGGGCAGCCACCCGGAGCGTCGAAGGCGGCGCGTTTCGGGCTGTGACGAAGCACGCGGCGCAGGCGCGACTTCTCGCCTCACTAGCGGATCAGCAGCCGAAATGCAGGGGCGGCTCGTGATCCCGTGAGCCACCAAACCCGCTAGCAATGTTACAAGAAGCAGATGGGACAGGGTCACAACCACGGTCACACCGCTTCGGACAAGCTGATGGATCGCGCGGAGCGCCTGATGCCCGGCGGCGTCAACAGCCCCGTGCGGGCATTTCGCGCCGTCGGAGGCCACCCGTTGTTCATCGCGCGCGCTCAAGGCTCGCGCGTCTTCGACGCCGACGACAATTGCTACCTCGATTACATTGGTTCTTGGGGACCAGCGATTCTCGGACATGCGCACCCGAAGGTCGTCGAGCGCGTGCGGGAAATCGCGGGTCAAGGCTTGTCGTTCGGCGCACCCACCGAGGCCGAGGTGCGCTTCGCGGAGGCGAT
>DATHOI010000153.1:0-4510 GCA_035485095.1 Polyangiaceae bacterium
AAAGAGCTCGGAAGCTAGCGATCTCAGTGATTTCGGCGGCCGTCGCTAGAGGCGACGCTTCTGCAGCTGGAACCACGCGACGCTCTGCACTTTTTGGCGTTGTCGCTCCCGGCGCGCCACAAGACTTGGTAAGCCTTCACCATGGCGATGAGGATGTCCCGAAAGCTACGCACCTACGCGACGTTGCTCGCGTGCGGGACGAGCACGCTGGTCCCTGCGCACGCACGCGCAGAGGCCGGCGCGGCGCAAAAAGCTGCCGCGGAGTCACTGTTCGATGACGCGCTCAAAGCGATGAAGGGCGGTCGCTATGCCGATGCATGTCCCAAGCTCGAGGAGAGTGAACGCATCGACCCGGGGATCGGAACGCTCCTCTACCTGGGCGAGTGTTACGAAAAGACCGGGCGTAGCGCGAGCGCGTGGGCCACTTTTCGAGAGGCCGCGTCGTCGGCACAAGCCAAGGGCGAGACTGAACGCGCGCGCGTCGCTGCGGGGCGCGCCGATCGACTGCAAGCTGGGCTCTCGAAGCTCACCATCTCGGTCGCTCCAGAGACCGCGCAGCTGACGGGCCTGCGTGTCACGCGCGACAATGCGACGATCGAGCCCTCCCTATTCGGGCTCGCAATCCCGGTCGACCCGGGGAAATATCACGTAGCCGTCAGCGCGGACGGCTATGAAGCGTTCCAAGCGGAAATCGACGTCTCAGCCAATGCGGACGTAAAGAGCCTGCAAATTCCTGCCCTCAAGGCGCTCCCCCAAGCCGTGGGCGCTCCGCCTGCCCCGTTACCGAGCACGGGAGCGAGCTCGGCGTCCGTCGCCGCCACGCCCAGCTCGGCGAATCCGACTGCTACGAACGATACCGGCGTTAGCGCGGAGAAAGCCAGCGGCGCTCGCACCGCCGCCTACGTCACCGGCGCAATCGGCATCGTCGGTCTGGGCATCGGCTCGTACTTTGGTGTGCACGCGATCTCCAAGAACAGCGACGCGGAGAGTTTCTGCGCAGCCGGCAAGACCTGCACTGACGAACGCGGCGTCAGCTTGACGAACGACGCCAAGCACGCGGCCGTCGCCGCCAACATCGCAATCACGGCGGGCGCTGCATTCGTCATCGCCGGCCTGGTTTTGTATCTGACGAGCGAGCCCGAGCGGTCAGCCCGTCTGGAATTGCATCCGCTGCTCAGCCGCGATGTTGCGGGCCTCGGCCTGGGAGGGGCGTTCCGATGACACGCGCTGCTCGCTTGCCGCTCTTGGCCCTGGTCATCAGCCTCTCGGTTAGCGCACTTGGCGCCTGCCAAGCGCTCGCCGGTATCCAGGACCGGACATTCGACGGCCCGAGCGAGCAGTGCAAATCATACTGCGCGTTGGCGCAGCAGGTGTGCGTCGGAACGTCTGCGCTCTACTCCACGCTCGACACTTGCTACGGTATCTGCGCGCTACTGCCAGTCGGTGACCCGAGCGAACCGACCGGCGACACTGTCGCGTGTCGCACCAATCAACTCACGCTCGCCCAGAGCACCGACGAACCCGGTGGTGCAGCCGAGTATTGCGCTCATGCCGGCCCCGCGACGCAGGGCACGTGCGCGAGCAACTGCGCGAGTTACTGCACGCTATTTTCCGGCGCTTGTCCGAAAGAACCCTCTGCGCTGGACTGCACGTCGCAGTGCGCGGGTCTGACCGACACCATGAGCTTCGACGTGAACTCGAATTACTACGGCGACACGCTGCAGTGCCGGCTCGTCCACACCAGCGCTGCGACAGTCGACCCGACCGAACATTGTCCCCACGCGGCTCTCGAAGCCAACGGCCCCTGCCTCGGCATGGACCCAACGACGACCGTCCCGGACTGTGATTCCTACTGTCAGCTCAATCTGGTCGAGTGCTCGGGCGTTTATCAGGTGTATGAGTCGCTGGCGCAATGCAAAGCAGTGTGCGCCGCACTGACCCCTGGTACCGCGGACGACGAGACCGGTAATACAGTCGCCTGCCGCAAGTACCACTCATACAATGCGATCCTCGATCCGATGACGCATTGCCCGCACACGGGACCCGGCGGGGACGGTCACTGCGGCTCCACCGCGATGCCCGACACGGGCAGCACCGGCAATTGTGAGTCGTATTGCGGGTTGCTCGAGACCGCGTGCGCGTCGGATTTCCATACGACATTCCCGGGTGCCGACCCAGACGCGCAAACGGCGTGCGACGCCGCTTGCGCACAGCTCCAGGACGCCGCCCCCGACTCGCCGTACAGCATTGCCGCCACTGGTAACAACCTGTCGTGTCGTTTGCTGCACCTGAGCCGCGCGCTGTTGGATGCGACGGAGTGCCCCGCCGCCGAAGGCAACGCCGCGCCCTGTCAGTGAGCGTCGTCACTGACGCTAGGGCGTGCTGACGGCAGCAGCCCGAGTCAGAAGCCCGCGCACAGCTCGGCGGCGGCCTGGATGGTGCGCACGCGTCGCACGATCTCACGAGCCACGGCGGCGTGATAGATGAGGCCGTTGTGGCCACAGTCGTCGATGGTGAGCGTATCCCCCGCGGCCAGCACCGCTCCGCTCGGCACCACGGAGTCATGTGTCGCCGTGATCGAGAGATGCGGCACGCGTTCACCGGCACGCGCCCCCGCCGACAGCCGTGCCAAGAGGCCGCTGCTTGGCACGATGTCCCTCCCTACCTGCGTCGGGAAATATCGAGCATGAGTCGTGCCGGAGAAGGGGCTCCCGAGTGAGATCGTCTGCACGACGCGCTCATCACGGCAGAGCTCCTGCACGTACCAGCGAACCACGAGCCCTCCGACGCTGTGACCAACCAAGTGAATGCGAACGCCGCGCGGCAATTCACGCATCAGCTCGGCGAGCCGTTCTGCAATGCGCACGATGCCGGGTCCCGTTGCGTAACTGAAGGAGGCCGTTTCAGCATGTGTCTCGCGCGCGATTTGCTCACGCACGGGTCTAAGCACGCCCGCGGTTTGAAACAGCCCGTGCACGAAGACGACTACGTCGTCACCGGGCCGCGCCCGGGGCACGACCTCGAGCACGTCGCGATAGAAGAGCGTGCTCTGCTTGGCCAGCGCATAGGCCTCACGCCCCGCAACCTCCAGGGAGCGAAGTCGCGAGGTGCGCACCCCAGACTTGGGAGGAGCCTCGAGTGCCGCCTCACCCGTAACATTGGAGACGAAGACATCACGCGCCATTGACTGACCTGTCAATTAACCCGAACGCGCTGGGATTTACCAATTTTTAGAGCGCCACGTGCCGCGCGCCGAGCGCTGGTCAGGGCAAGTCGTCCCGCAAGCTCTGCGCGGTTTCTGCGCTTAAAACCACTTCCGCGCGATAGGCCGCGTGCTCGACACCCAATGACAGCTCACACATCTCGTCCGCGCGCAGTGCGCGCTCGGCAGACTCGCTGAGCGGGAATTTTACATACTGCACGGCCATGGTTTGACTCGGGTCCGTGCCGCGTGTGTCACCGACCACGGCCAGGCGTTCGCCAGCCACCCGTAGATAGAACGCCGTCTCCACACCAGCCAAGGCCACCAGCATCCGCTCACGCAGCGCGCGCTCCGGAAATTCGAGGAAAACCGTCGCGGACAGCTCGCGTGCCCCGGGCACCAGCTCGTTGTACGTCTCGAGCTCGTGCAAAATGGCTTTCTCCGCCGTGATGCGCTCGGTCCGTAACATCTCTTGAATTTGATACAGCGCGGTGTCGTGATTCTCGAACAGCACCGTCATGTTCGGGCCCAGCGCGACGCGGCGCGCTTGCTTGAGCGCCATGATGCGTCGCCGAAACGGCTCGCGAATTTGTTCATACTCAGCGAGCCCCAAGAGCTCTCCGCGGCTGACTGTCGTCATGAGTTGGTTCCTCGCTCATTGAGACCATACGCGTCAGCGAGAGCGACGATCGGATGGCGTGCCAGTGTGCCGCTCTGCTTCAATACGCGCAAGGCAGCAAGACTGCAGTCGGTCACCACCGATAGCTCGCCGTCATCAGCGCGTTCGTCCTCGAGCGCAGCTCCCAAGCGCTCGGCGTAACGAGCGCCTTCCTCGTAGTACTTCGCCTTCATGCCCCAGGTGCCATCGACCGCCGAGCACCGCTCGACGATCCTCACGTCCGTGTTCGGCAGCAGCGACAGGACGCGCGCGCCTGGAATGGCGATCTTCTGTGCACGTAGGTGGCACGCCGCGTGATACGCCACGCGACCGAGACCTCGTTCGAAATTTTTTACCAGTTTGCGTTCGCGCCGTAAAACGTCGAGAAATTCCATTAAATCGAAGGTGCGTGCGGCGAGATCTGCCGCCTGTTTCGTGCCCAGATAAACCGGCCACTCCTTCTTCATGGTGTAGCCACAAGTCGGGCCCGGAACCACGACGCGCAAACCGCGCTCGACGTACGGCGCGAGCGCATCGACGTTCGCGCGCATTTTGGCGCGGGCCGCATCGACGTCACCACCGTCGAGATTGGGCATCCCGCAGCAGGTGAGTTGCTCGGGAACGATCACGTCGAAGCCGTTGCGCTCCAG
>DATHOI010000154.1:0-10766 GCA_035485095.1 Polyangiaceae bacterium
AAGGCGTTGAACGGGCTCAGTTTCGTTTTGATGGTGATTCTCATCGCCATCGTCATTACCGGGATCATGAATACCATGTGGATCGCCATTCGAGAGCGGACTCGTGAGATTGGAACGCTGCGCGCCATCGGCATGCAGCGCGGCAGCGTCGTGCGGATGTTTCTGTGGGAATCATTCCTGCTCGGTGTATTCGGAGCGGTGGCTGGCGCAGTCGTCGGAGCGATGACTGCGGGCGTGCTCAACTCCGCGAACATTCACGTGCCGCTGTCCGTGCAACTATTTCTGATGTCAGATACGCTGAAGTTGTCGGTGCTGCCGAGCGCGCTCGGTGGCGCGATCGCGCTGATCTCGATCGTGACCGGGATTGCGGCGCTCTATCCGGCCCTGCGCGCCGCCCGGCTGAAGCCGGTGGACGCGATGTCGCATTTCGGTTGAGGTCAAATCATGCAGCGAAGAACTTTGGTCAAAAGCGCGCTATTTGCAGCCGCCGCGAGCTCACTCGCCATGCTGCCGCGCGTCGCTTCGGCGGCGCTCTCGAAGCCCGAGCTGGTCGAGCTCTTGAAGGGCGTCGACGACCGTCAGCGCAATCAGGGAGACTGGCGCTCGAACGTGTACATCGAGCAAAAAGAGAAGGACAAAGTCGCGGTCGTGTACGAGGCGCTGGTGTTCCGGCGCAGTGCCGATCAAAAATTCATGATCCTGTTCACGAAGCCCAAGTCCTCTCAAGGGCAGGGTTACCTGCGCATCGATCAGAATTTGTGGTTCTATGACCCGGCGGTCGGTAAATGGGAGCGGCGCACCGAGCGCGAGCGCATCGGTGGCACGAACTCGCGGCGCTCCGATTTCGACGAGTCACGCTTGGCCGAAGAGTACGATCCGGAAGACAACGGTGAAGAAAAGCTCGGCGTGTACACCGCGCAGGTCATGACCTTGAAGGGCAAGCCCGGGCTCGACTTAGCGTTCCCGGTGATCAAGCTGTGGGTGGACAAGGCCACCAAGAATGAGCTGAAACGCCAGGAATTCGCGCTCTCCGGCAAGCTGCTCCGGACGTCGTATTATCCGAAGTGGCAGAAGATCTACAGTGAGTCGCGCCAGGCGGACATCTGGTATCCGCAAGAAATTCGCTTCTATGACGAAGTGGAGAAGCAGAACTCTACGTTGATCCTGATCAAGACGGTCGATCTGAAACCGCTCGAGGCGAACCTGTTCACGAAGGCTTGGCTCGAGAGCAAATCACGCTGATCACGCTGATCTTGGATTTCACTGAGGACTCATGATTCGGTCACCGGTCATCTTGCGCTCAGGCGCCGCGCTGTCCTGTTTTTTGCTTAGCGCGGCCGCGAGTGCGCAGGACCGCCCGAGCGAGTCGGATCTGTTCGGCGGCGGTGCGCCCGCAGGCCCTCCGAGCGCGGCACCGCCCGCGGGCACCGCGAACGCGGGCACTGCGCCGGTCACCGTTGCGCCCGCCGGCTCCGCTCCTGCGCCCGTCGTAGCCCCACCAGCGCCCCCAGCTGCGGCGGCCGAGTCTTCGGCGCCGAGCGCGAGCGGTGCGCCCACGCGTGACAGTCAGATCCTCGGCAACGGCGAAACCCCGATGTTTACCGAGGAAACTGCACCCGAGGATCCGCTGAAAATTGGCGGCCAGATCTACCTGCGCGCGCAGACCACGGCGTCCAAGGGTCAGAGCCCGAGCAATTGGGCGTTCAGCTCGCCGTCGCTGCTCGACGTGTATTTGGATGCGCGCCCGAACGACCGCGTGCGCGGCTTCGTCTTGGGTCGCATGATCTACGATCCGACGTTGCCCACGAGCGCGTCGGGCTCCGAGTCGATTGGCACGATGAGCGCGACCGGTTCGACCTCGGGTAGTCAGCCCTTGTCGTCGTTGTTCCAGCAGGCAACCAGCGGTCCCACGGTGTTCCTCGACCAAGCGTGGCTGAATTTCGATATTGCGCACACGGTCTTCGTCACTGCGGGCAAGCAACACGTGCGCTGGGGCACGGGGCACTTTTGGGCGCCGACCGATTTCCTGCATTTGCGCCCGCGTAACCCACTAGACGTATTCGACGCGCGCACCGGCACCACGATGCTCAAGCTGCATCTGCCGATTGAGTCGCAGGCTTGGAACTTCTACGGCTACGTGCTCACGGAGAACAGTACGCCGACGCCGACGGTCGGCAGCATCGCAGCAGCCGGGCGCGCCGAGTTCGTGCTCGGACCCTCGGAGCTTGGCTTGGGCGTTGTCGCGCAGCGTGACCACAAGGCCAAACTAGCGGCTGATTTGTCATTCGGGGTGGGGGATTTCGATTTCTACGGCGAGGCCGGCCTGCGCTCGGGCGGCGAGATCGACCGCGTCAGCTACGACCCGAACGCCGTCGCGCCCGTCGCCGCAACACCCCCCGCGTACGAGAACCCGGATGACGCGGCGCGGGCGGCGCTCGAACAAGTCGTGGACGCGTACTATCCGGTGTATCGCTCGGAGGGCTACAAGGCGCAGGTCGTTGGCGGCGCGAGCTACTCGCGCAAGTACAACGACAATGACATGTTCACCGTCGGCGCCGAATACTTCTACAACGGGCTCGGCTATGCGAGCCCGACGGCATACCCGGGCTTGGTGCTGCCGCACTCGACGAGCCTGAATGACTCGGCGAATTTTTTCTACCTCGGCCGGCAGTATGCGGCGCTGTACATCACGTTTCCGGCGCCGTATTCGCTCGACAATCACACCTTCACGCTGTCGACGTTGGGCAATCTGTCGGACCGCTCGTTCATCACCCGCTTCGACTACTCGCTGATCGCGCTCACTCATCTGCGCTTCGAGGCCTTCGCCTCCGCGCACTACGGCAACGCAAACGGGGAGTTTCGCTTCGGGGTCAGCCACCTCAATCTCGGCGGGCTGGACTTCAATCTGCCGCCTGCCTTGTTCGATCTGGGTTTGGCTCTGCGCATCGCGATCTAAGCGCCTATCCAGTAGGCTCTGAGTACTAGGTCCGCAAAATGCCGCGCACCCGCTCAAGCGAGCCCGAACGGGTGTGCCGCATTTTGCGACGCGCCGTCCTCGGACGACGCTGCCTTCAGTGGATCCGTGACAGAAGCCGCTCGTGAGCTCAGCTCGCGGTCACGGGCACACGCGGCCGACCGGAGGCTGGCGGGTTCGCATGCGGCGTGTTCCGGGCCTGAAGCATGGGCGCGAATGCGTCCCGGAAGCTTGCGGCCAGGTACACCTCGGCTGCCAACAGCACGAGCGGCAACGCCAACGCGGCGGGCTCCAAGAACACGTGGAAAGCCACGATGTTGATCAACACCGGCGCGAGCACTGCCAGCGCCAGCGGCACGTAGCGGTTCGACAGAAAGAGCAGCCCCGCTAGTACCTCAGTGCCCTTCACGAGCGGAAACAGGTAGCCGGTTGCTAGCATCGCTCCAAGGAAGTTGGCGGGCGGCCCGCTCATTGGCGGTTGCGGAATGAAGTGCAAGAAGCCATTCAGACCGAATACGAAAAAGGTCAGGCCAAGCAGGTAACGGGCGACGGTGGGTAGCTTGCTTTGGATGGTGGACATGATGTTTTCCTCGTGGGTGAGGCAAACATAATTGTTGCTGTGGGGATGGGTAGACGTGGCGCAGGAAACAAATTATTGCTAATAGGGCAACAATGGATCTGAATCACGTGGCGATTTTTACGCGCGTCGTCGAGCTGGAGAGCTTCACCGCCGCGGCGAATGACCTGGGTTTGCCCAAGTCCTCGGTCAGCCGCACGGTGTCTCGGTTGGAAGAGGAGCTGGGCGTGAGGCTCTTGCAACGCACCACACGCAAATTGCATCTGACCGACACCGGGCACGCCTACTATGAACGCGCCCGCGCCGCGCTCAAGGGTTTGGAGGAAGCCGCGTCGGCTGCGAGCAACATGAGCTCGGAGCCCCGCGGTGTCGTGCGCGCCGCCGCGCCCAATGATCTCGGTGTGCTGAACCTCGCTGATATCGTGCTGCGTTTCGCGCGCAAGTACCCACTCGTGCACGTGGAGCTATCGCTGTCGTCGCGCTTCGTGGATCTGGTCGCTGAAGGCTTCGATCTGGCCGTGCGCGCAGGCAAGCTGACGGACTCCACGCTCGTGGCTCGCAAGATCGGCAGTGATTCTTTGGGTCTGTTCGCGTCGGCCGGTTACCTGAAACAGAACGGTCAACTGAAGACGTTTGGCGAGCTCGCGCGCCGCGAATGCGTGCTGTTTCGCGGTAAGAACGGCAAGGCTGACTGGAAGTTACACGGACCCAAAGGGGAAGAAAGCGTCACTGTGCGCGGGCCACTCAGCGTCGATGAAATGGCATTTGCGCAACAGGCCGTGGCGCAAGGCATGGGCATCGGGTTGCTTCCGGTGGCTGGAGCAACGCTTGGCGCAAGGCGGCTCGGGTCGCCGTCGCTGATCCGTATTTTGCCCGAATATTCGGCAGGGGGGGCGGGGCTGCATGTCGTCTCACCCCCGGTGCGTTTTCAGTCCGCGGCCGTGACCGTGTTTCGTGATTTCCTGATTGAAGAGCTGGTTCGCGTCTGGAAATCCTGCTGATTCTGGCGTGCCCGGCGCTGTGCTACACCCGCCCTCGTGCCTAGTTTCGCGTGCCAGACTTGCGGCAAAGAGTTCACCGTTCCGGATGCAACGCTGGCCAAATACCCCGGCTGGCAGCCGAAAGTTTGCCTGTCGTGTAAGAAGCAAGCGCCCTCGAGCGCCCCTAAGAAAAAGGCCGTCAGCGCGCGGAGCTCCCGCTCGTCAGCGGGCTCGCGTGAAGAGAATCTGAGCGTCGCGGAGGTGCTCGCCAAATACACTGACGGCCCGAAAGACGGCGTGTTCACCGATGGTGCCGCCGAGCCGAACCCGGGCCCGGGCGGGTGGGGTGCGGTGTACGTCGCGGAAAACCAGGTGATCGGCGAGCGCTGGGGACACGAGCCACACACGACCAACAATCGCATGGAGCTGAGTGCATTGATCAGCGGCTCTGCGCTCGTCCCGGAAGGGAAGAAGACCGTGCTCTATACCGACAGCCAATTGTGCGTGAGCACGATCAACGAGTGGGCCAAAACCTGGGAAGCCCGTGGTTGGAAGCGCAAAGGCGGCGAGATTAAGAATCTCGAGCTCGTGCAGGAGCTGTACGCGATCTGCAAACGCCGGCCCGAGCTCGAGCTGCGCTGGATTGCGGCGCACTCTGGGAATCGTTGGAACGAGTACGCCGATGCGTTGGCGACGGCGTACCGGCGCACTGTCCGCTGAGCTCGGGCGCTCTCGCGCGTCAGATCCCGGCGCTCGCGACGCGCTGCAGGCCATGGAGGAACTGCAGGATCACCGCGTCGAGGCGGCTGTCTTGTTCTGAATCGAGCTCAACGTCGCCGGATTCGAGCACGCTGATTTGCTTGTCGAGCACGAACAGGCCGTTGACCACGTGCAGCGGATCGAGCGAGCTGAGGACGGGGCGGAGTGCGTAGTCGATCGCGAGTACGTGCGCGGTCGAGCCGCCAGTCGCGAGGGGCAGCACGACTTTACCGCGCAGACCAAACTGCGGGAGCACATCGAGAAACGTCTTGAGCAAGCCGGAGTAGGCGGCTTTGTAGATGGGGGTTGCGACGACCACGCCGTCTGCAGCGGCCAGGCGTCCGAGCGCATCGGCGATGCGCGGCGCGTCGGCGCGCGCGTGCAATAAGTCTTCAGCGGGCAAATCGCGGACGTCGAGCAGCGAAGACTGCACCCCTTGTGCGTCAATCCGCCGCGCGACGGACGCGGCCAGCCGCTCGGTGCGCGAAGTACGGGACGGGCTGCCAGAGATGATCAGGACGGAGGTCATGGCGTGCGGTCGCGAGTATAGTGCGCTGCTCGAACCGCCACTATAACGGACAGAATTGGGCAGCAGCCGAGTCGGCCGCGCATCCTCTCGGCGTCATTCCTACCCTGAATTGTACGGGCTACGGCCCGAGCGCCTTAATTCGCTGCGCTGCTGACCCGTACAAACGCTCGTGCCAGACCCCTCGGACACCGTGCAACCCAGCTTCTGGTACGTGGAGGAGCACCCCGCGCACGGTCATGATCTAGCGATGCATCGTCTGGCAGGTGCCGTGATGCTCAGCACGCGGATCCGCCCGTTCCCAGCCGTAGCGCGCCAAGTACTCACCCTTTTGGGTGATGAAGACTACCGCACTGCCGATCTGGAAGGCGCCATTCTGAAGGACCCGGGACTTTCCGCGACGTTCTTGCGCATCGCCAACTCGGCCGTATACCGCGGACTCACGCCCTGCGAGAGCGTGCTCATGGCCTGCGCGCGTTTGGGGCGTAACTCGGTGCGTGAAATCGTGGTTGGAGTTGCGACCATGGACATGTTTCGCGACGTGAAGAGTCGCGGCGCGACGATCCGCAATCACTGCGCTGCCGTGGGCGCGATCGCGCGTACGCTCGCTGACGAATGGCATTTGCGCTCGGGCGATCAGCTATTCTTGGTTGGCTTACTGCACGACATCGGCAAGCTCTTGTGCTTGCAGGCGGGGATCGAGTCCTATGACGGCTTGCCCGCAGACTCGCTAGACGCTCCGGATCGCTTGCACTTGGTCGAGCGCGATCGCCTCGGCTACGATCACGCGGTGCTCGGCGCCCACGTGCTTTCGAATTGGAAAATTCCAGACGCTATCGCGCAGATCGTAGCCTGGCACCACCAACCAGAACGCGCCTACGCCAGTGGCGGGACGGTCGGCCTGCACGTGGCGATGCTACGACTCGCTGACGGCCTCGAGTACCGGTTGCGTCACGATTCAGCCGCGAACGAGGCCGTGATCGAAGAGCTTTCCGCCTCGCCGGAAGCCAAGCACGTTGGTTTCAGCGCGGCGGATCTGAGGCAATCTTGGACGCAGATGATCGACTCGCGCGACGAGGTACTGGCTCTGTTTCGGTGAACTGGCGCCCGAGCGGCCGCTCGGGACGCGGGGGGGCTCCGGAGACGCGAGAGGCGGTGTAAGGTCCGCCCATGAGCCTCCGAGTGGACCGAGCCAAAGTTCAGTTTCGTGGTCTATCGAGCATCATCATTTTGGCACTCGGCGCTAGCGCGTGCTCGAGTGACGACGCGCAGAAGTCTTGGAATGCGCTCAGCACGTGCCTGGCAGGCTCTGCCGCCACGAGCCCGCTCGCGGCGCGCACCACACAGCTGCGCTTGATCGAGCTTGGGAACAGCGCCACGAGCACGGCCAAAGACGGCTGGCCGCGGCGCTGCGGCGGCCCGGCCGACGACTTGTACGCAGCGCTCGGCACGGCCAGTGAAACGGCGCTGCTCAAGACCAAGCTGCACGAGCGCATGGCCTGCGGGGACAGCAAGGGCACCTGCACGCCGCCCACCGACAGCTCGCTCGTCTCCGTCGCGACGGAGCTGTGGGAGGCTGCGACGAGCAGCGGTCTGAAGACCGAAGCCGCCAGTGGCGTTCCGCTGCCCACGGCTGCAAGCGCGCCGCTGATCAACGCTCAAAATTGGAAGAGCTTCAGCGGCAAACCCGCGCACATGGTCGGGCCGCTGCTCACGCCGGACGGCCGCGCCATTTTGCTGCTCAAGGCGAATGACGGCCGCACGCGGCCGCGCGGCTGTGAGTTCACGGCGGGCCTGAGCAAGGTGTCTTGCTTCGACGGCCACGCCGACGTGCCGGAGCTACCCGCGCAAAGCGTGGATCTGGTGAGTGACACGCAGAGCGTGTACGCCGCGGGGCTGACCGACAAGGGCCTGAGCGGCTTCGATCTGAAGACCGGCAAACAGTCGGACGTGCGCGGCCTGGGTCCGCTCCATTTCGTGCACGACGGCTTGGCGGTCGAGCACGGTGACAAGAATGAAGGCTTCCAAGTCGAGCTGATCAGCAATGGTAAAGCCGGCAAGCCGACGCTCTTGCCGATCTCGAATCCCGTCGGCGACCCGCTGGTGCTGGGCACCCAGGTCGTGTTCTTGCAGCAAGCGGACGGCGGCGCACAGTTCGTCGCAAAGTCTTTGGCGGGCGCGCGACTCAAAGACGTGACGTCACAGAAGGGCATGTTTTCCGGAGCAATTCACAGTTGTCAACGCGACTCCACGTTGGCCGTGGCCGCGTTCGGCGCGCGCGCCGGCGAGCATGGCGCCAAGGCCACCGGCGGTGACGGCAAGACTCAAGTCACCGTTACGCTCTTTCAGAACGGCACTTGGAGTAAGCCGAGTGAAATAGCGATCCCGTTCGAGCGTGGTATCGAGTCCGAGCTCGTGTGCACCAAGACCGGCGCAAGCTTGGCCTATGCCCAAGTGGTCGACGGCGGCGTGCAAGTTGGCCGGGTCGACTGCACGGTCGCGGGTTGTAAAACGGGCAACGCTAAGCTCCCCGGTGTCGAGAGCAAATGGTGGTGGGCGGTCGGCCCGCTCGGCGACAAGACGCTCGTGATGTGGCGCTCGAGCTTGGGTGAAACCCGCCTGCGCATCGCGCCGCTCGACGGCTTGCCTGCGGCAAAGGACATCCTCGCCTTCGATGCACCGGACTTCGGCGGCCCGAACGCCGCTGAGGTCACGCCGCTCTATTCGGACGACGCGGCGCTGCTGATCTTTCACGACGAGAAGCCGGTCGCGCTGCAGGTCTCCGCCGAGGGTAGCGTGCGCGTGCTCGCCCCCTGAGCACGCGCGCGCTCGCTTCGATCGGCTAGACGGGGTTCGGCAAGCTCACCATCCACTGCACGCCAAAGCGATCGGCGCACATCCCGAAATACGGGCCCCAGGGCGCGTTGGCGAGCCGCATCTGGACCTTGCCGCCGTTGCCGCTGAGCGCCGCGAAGACTCGGTCCGCCTCGGCTTTGTCGTCCGCGACGACGCAGACGTGAAAATTGTTGCCGAACTGAACCGGGGGGCTGAACCCTTCGACCACGTCGCTGCCCATCAGGTGTACGGCCTCCGTGATCGGAAGCTGCACGTGCATGATCTTCTTCTTCGCCGCTTCGGGCACGTTGGGCATGAACGACGTTTCACCGAACGTCTGCAGCATTGCGATGCGCGCGCCGAAGACCGTTTCGTAAAAGTGGAATGCCTCTGCCGTCGTGCCGGGGAAGTTCAGATAAAAATGAACGAGTTGCATCGGGACCTCCGTGTGCGCCGAGACCGTCCATGGCCGAGCGCGCTTGCGGATAGTACTCAGGTACCTGCTCGCGTCGAGAGGGCAGAGCGAGCGCGCGGTCATTGATGGTCACACGGCACGCCGCGCTGCGGCGCAGCCTTCGGCGTCGCAGCGCGACCGCGCGCTGAGCTAAGTCGCCGCGGGCGGCATGAGCGAGACGCTGCCGTTACGCTTGCGCGCTTTCTTCTGTTCGTACATTTCGCGATCGGCGCGATCGAGCAGCGCGTCGATGGGCTCGGGGTCCTCGGGCTTGAAGAAGGCCGCGCCGACGCTCATCGACAATTGAAACGGGCGACCTCCAGAGCGATTGAGCTCGGCCGTCGTTTCGCGTACGCGCTGCTGCAACGCCGCGAGCCCGGGCTCGTCGAAATCGAGCGCAAACACTACGAATTCGTCACCGCCGAAGCGAGCGATCACGTCCACCTCACGGCATGCGCCCTTGAGCACGCGCGCAGTGTCGCGCAGCGCGCGGTCGCCCTCTTCATGGCCGTGCTGGTCGTTGATCAGCTTCATGCCGTTGAGGTCTACGAAGATCACGCCGGCCGCGCGCTTTTCACGCTGGGCCAACCGCAGGCTTTGCCGGGCGAGCTCGAGCCAGCCACGCCGGTTGTACAGCCCGGTGAGCTCGTCGCGCAGCGAAAGACTGCGCAGCTCTTCGGCCTGCGTGGCGAGCCGCTCCTCGGCTTGATGCCGGTCGGTCACGTCACGCGCGGAGCTCTGCACCCCGATGACCTCAGCGTGATAGTTGCGCAAGGGGCCGAAGTTTATCTCCAGCCAGCGATAGCCGCCGTCCTTGTGCTTGACGCGGTACTCGAGCGGCACGTTCTTGAAACGTTCGTAAATCGGTGGGGACACTCGTGGGTCGACCAGCGCGAGGTCGTCTGGATGCACCAACGACAACGGCGCAAGAGCCAAAAATTCCTCGGGCGTGTAGCCCAGCATGCGTTCGACGGACGGACTCACGTACAACGCCTTTCCGTTCAGGTCATGAGTGCGCACGAGATCCCGGCTATTTTCGGTCAAGAGCCGAAAATATGCTTCGCTGTCTGCGAGCTCGTCCGCGCTGCGCTTCAAGTCCTCCACGTCGCGGTGCACGCTGACCAGACTCACGAGCGAGAGCAAGATGGTCAGCGCAGAGCCAAGGCCGATGCCCCAGATGGCCGCCGACTGCGCCTGCTCGGCCTCGTGCTTGCGCAGCTCGAGTAGACGCTGCTCTTCGCTGTCCATCGCCGCGGCGAGGTTGCGCACGTCCGTCATGATCGAGGTGCCGCGATCGCTGCGGATCAGGGCGATGGCTTCGGTGGTCTCGCCGTCTTCCGCGATGCGCTGCACGTCGGCGATGAAGTTCAATTTGTCGTTGGCGAGCAGCGCGAGTCGTTCTAGGCGAGAGCGCTGACTCGAGTTGTCTTGAATCAGAGCCGCGAGCTGCGCCAAGAACCCTGGCAGCGCTCGTTTGGACTCTGCAATCGTGGCTTTCAGGTGCTCGTCCGGGCTCAGCAAAAAGCCGCGGTTGGCGTTCTCCGCGTCTTCCACGGCGGATAAGACGTCGTCGATGGTGCCTTGTACTTGCAGCGTATGCTCGACCCAATGCTCCGCGCGCAGGTAACGCCGTCCGCTCGTGTACGACAGCCAGCCCATGA
>DATHOI010000155.1:0-7369 GCA_035485095.1 Polyangiaceae bacterium
CAGCAGGCACGATCAGCCACGGGCGCGCGACCTATTCACATCTGCTCTGTTTCGCGCGCGCGCCGCGCCGCGCCGTAACGCACCCGGGCCCGGATGTGCTCGCCGACGCGGGCCACATGCCGTGGAGCAAGGCGATGGGCGTCGATGCCTGCCGACTCGCGTGTCGCTTCTTGCGCGAAGAAACCGAAACGCGCCTCGTGGTCGATCCGTTCTGCGGACACGGCACCGCGCTCGCGGTCGCCAACCACTTCGGCTTCGACGCCCTCGGCATCGAGCTCAGCGCGCGCAAGGTGCGCGCCGCGAAGCGTCTGGTCCTCGACTTGGACGCGCTGAAATAGTTTGGGCGTGGGCGCGTCTCGGCACCGAAAAAATTCAGCTCGACGCGGGCAAGCCCCCGCGACTCGAAATCCGACCGCGACCGGCATCGGCTGGGCGACATCTGCATTGGCGAGCGCCAAAAGTGCTTCGGCCCCAGATGCGCGCTATTTCATTTCGAATCTGAAGTTTAAACTCAATGCCGTTCACTTAAGCGGCGAACCCTACGATATGTTGTGGGGGCAGCATGAGCGATGGGGTCCATATTGTGGTCTCGGTCCTTAACCGAACGGCATTGAGTTTAAACTTAAACATCAGATTCTGCGTCGCGGAGGGGCTGAAGCCGCGCGCTGACGTTGTGCGGTTCGCGCGCTGAGTTTCAAATCCGACCACGAGGTGGTGCCACGGATTGACTGGTCGTAGTAGGCTCAGCTCAGTCTGAAGCAGCGCTCAGCAAGCGTTTGACGTCGTTCAAGTGTTTCTCGGCGGACAGCTCGTGGTTGAACGCGCCGAGGATGCGACGATCCGTGCCGATGACGTAGGTGACGCGGCGAATGCGACCGAAGAGTGGCCACGTCGCGCCGTAGGCTTTGATGATGCGGTGCTCCGGATCGGAGAGCAGAGAGAACGGCACGCGGTGCTTGTCCGCGAAGCGAACGTGAGACGCCACGGCGTCACCGCTCACGCCGACGACGTTCGCGCCGAGCTCGGCGAGCTCGCTCGCCGCGTCCCGAAACGTGCACGCTTGCGCGGTGCACACGGGCGTAAAGTCCTTGGGATAAAAGTAGAGAACCAGCCGGCCGCGCTCGAGCAGCCCGCCCAACGTGAGCAGCTCGCCGCGTTGGTCTTGCCCGGAGAAATCCGGCGCTGCGTCAGCAACTGAAAGCATGGGAACCGCCGAGATAGGTAGGGCGCGGACTGGCGGCTGGCAACCGAGGGGCGCCTCGCGTATACTGAACTCATGAGCAGTGACCCTGAAACATCCATCAACTACGACAGCCCGCCACTGGTCGAGGTGCAGATCGACGGCGTCGACTACCGTATGGACGGCGGCAAGCAAGGCACCGCGCTGTGCATTTCCAGTCGCACCTCGGGCACTTGGGACTGGGCGTTTGGAGGTGAAGCACGTTGGGACGGCAGCTTGCGCTCCAAGGCGTTCGAGCGGCGTACGTTGGAGCAGCTTGGCCAAGCCTTCAAGCAAGCACTCGAAAATATGGAGTGAGGCGCGACGGGCACCTCAGCCGGCCGGAGTGCTAGGCTGCGCTGGGCTCAGTGACTTGGCAGCCTGACATGCAGCTTGCCTGTGCGCGGCTTGCAGGCTTGGCGCTCTCGTTGAGCTGCGCCGTCGCGTGCAATCCGAAGACCGGCTTCGAGAGCGCCGCGGACGCCGTCGATCCAAGTGAGAAGAGCTACGTGGACGGCCCTGGCTCGCTTTTGACCGCCGGCCCGTTCGACAGCGTGGGCTTCGACTTCGATCCGGACACGGACGTGCATCTGCTCGCGCGGCGCCGAGACGACCAGCACCAAAGCCTGACTATCTTCGGGCAGGACGCGCAGAGTGGCTGCACCATTGCGCCCGACGTAGCCACTTGGTTCGTGAGCAAGCCAGCGACGCAGCCGTATCGCTTGCTGCCTTTTTTGGATGCGATCGACGACACCGGCGCGGGCACGCTGCACTTCTCGACCATCGACTGCAAAGTCGAACCATATTCCGTGAGCAACGTGCTCAGGCCTATCGAGCTCGGCGTGGGGCAGGGCTTTCTGGTCAAACAAGGTGGCGGGCTCGTGCTGGCCAATCCGTGGGCGGGCATGACCCGCCCGATCGTGAGCGACTTTCAGCGTCTGATGCAGACCGGCTCGCTCTTCTTGGTCTGGGGCGACGCCCAGTTGATCGCCTTCGACAGCAACGCGACCGAGCTCTCGCGCTTCGGCAACGATGTGTCGAGCGTCGCAGACCTCGGCGTTGGAGACTCCTTCGCCGTAGCCGACGACGACGGCCTGCACTCGCTGGCCGTCGACTCGACGGGGCAAGGCTTCTCGTTCCAAACGGTAGACCCCGACGCTTGCAGAATGAGCGGTATCGTCCCGGACTTTACGGATTGGGTGCTCGTGCATTCGCCGTGTAGTGACGACACCTTGGTGGCCGAGCACGTGGGTCCGACGAGCGCGACTCAGGTCGTAACGCGTGTTTCATTCGCCGCGCAAGCGGACTCGAGCACTGGAAAGGTCGAGGGGCTTCCCGATGATGGCAGCTCGCTTTCGCAAGCCACGGCGTTCTACCTGACCAACGTCGACCCAGTGACGGGCTTGGGTACGCTATTCGCCGTCAAACCACAGGGCGAGCCGCTCGAGCTCGGCACGAACGCGACCTTGACTCATACCGACCTGCTCCAGCAGAGCTCGACCTGGGCGGGCACGGCGTTGATCGACGTGCAGAATGGCCTCGGCCGTCTGGTGCGCTGGAGTTGGGACGGCACGGCCGAGACGCTCGGTGACAACGTGGACCTCGCGGCCGCCATGCCCGGCATCTTGATCGACTTCGACGGACACGCCGGGAACGTGCTCGGTCTAGACGCTTCGGGCGATCCGGTCGTCGAGCAGGTGGGCTCGCCCCCTTTCGACAACACGCAAGATGATCTCGATTCGAGCCTGCGCCTCGAGCATTTCGACGGTTCGGTGGGAGATCTCACGTACCTCGACGGCCTTGAAGCTGAGCAAACCGTGGCGCAACGCGTGCCGCCTTACGAGTATGAATTTCTAGCCATCGTGCCGCTACCCGGCTTTGCCTATCTCGGCAACTATGACGGGAACGCCGCGGCCGGCACGTTGTTCGTGCAGAACACGGCCCTCGGCGCCACGTCGACCGTCGCCAGCGGTGTCTCGGATTTCGTCGGGACCAACTACCCGCTGCCGGGCATTTTGTACGCTGTGCCTAGCGGGGCGAACGCTGGCATTTGGTTTGCGCGCGCAAAATGACGCGCAAACGTGGCGTGGACGCGCGGGCAGCATCACGGTTTGGAAAAGAGCCAGATCGCGATTTCCACCGAATAAACGAGGCCCAAAGCGATGAGCGTCGCGTTCACCACACGGTCGACTTGCTTGCCGAGCGCACGCAAGCGCTGCGGCGCGAAGATCTTGAGCGCTAAGAGAGCGCCTGCACAAAACAAGATCAGGCGCGCGAACATGCCCGGTCAGGCCCCAGACAGCGCGTCGCGCAGCGCTTGGTTCAGCGCTACGAGCGCCTTCTTCTGAGCCTCAGGGCTGGCTTTCTTGAGATTGCGGAGCAGCGTGCGAAAGCGCTGCCGGTCGACGCGCGGATGCTCGGCGATGAACTCCGCCAACTCTGGCTCACCGCCGTTCAGCAATTTGGCCCGCCAATCGTCCACAGGGGTCGCCGGGCGGCGCGTGCTCGGGTGCGAAAGGTCTTCCAGGCGTTCGCGCAATTTCTGAAGATCCAAGCCACGCAATTCCTTGCGAACCAAGCGCAGCGCGCGCGCCTTCGCGCCCGGGCTGGTGATACGCCGCGTGTCTTGCACGACGCGCAGCAGCTCCTCACCGAGCTCCAAGCGTAACAAGTGGCGCTCGCTGATGGTGACGAGCGTCCTCGCAAACTCCGCCCAGGCCGCCTCCGATCGCTTACGCTCCGTGCGGGCGTCCGTGCGAGACGTCAAGTCCTCGTCGTCTTCCAGGTTCGGATCCGGCGCTGTCTCGATCAGTTTTCGCACCGGGGAACGATAGCGCGTCCTGTTTTCGAAAAGAAAGAGTCGCAACGAATCGGCGCTCGAGACGGAAACTTTCCGTCAATTTGTAGCAGCACACAGCTCCGCGGAGTGATGCTATGGCAGGTGCGAGCTCAGTCATGATCGCGCACCGCGACGCCAATTCCAGCCGCAGAACCGTCGGCCTTCTTCCGATGCTGCTTGGCATGCTCGTCGCGTGCGGCGCTTCGACCCCGACGCCGACGGCGGAGCACGCGGAGTCTGCGCCGAAAAAGACCCGCTTAGCGAAGAAAGGCGTCGAGCTCTCGGCCGGCGATGTCGTGCAGCACCTGCGCGGCAACGAGACCGATCTCAGGCGCTGCTTCTTCGCAAATCCGAGCTTGCGCGGGCTAGCACGCTACAGCTGGCAGCTCGATGTCGAAGGCAAAGTGCACGGCGTTCGACGTGAAGCGTCGACGCTCGGCGACCCGCAAGTCGAGGCCTGCATCGAGGAGCGCCTGGGCGAAATCCATTTCGGAGATCTGGCCGAGCCGGCGACCGCGCGCTGGACATTCGTGTTTCGCTTGGTCGATCCACCGCCAGAGCACAAGGGCAAGCATCACCTGAGCGCTTCGGGCAAACAGGGCAAGCGAAAGCCTCCGCCGGAAGACGACCGCGGTCTGGTGATCGATCCCGGCTCGCCGGGCGTGCTCGCACCCGACGCGATCGACAACGTGGTCGAGGCGGGCTACCCGCTGTTCGCGCGCTGCTATCGCGACGGAGTGAGCCGCAACAACGATCTAGGCGGCAATATCCGGCTGCATTTCGTGGTGAGTCCGTCCGGCGCGGTGTCCGAGGTGAGCGACGGCGGCTCGGACCTGACCGACCGTCAGGTCGTCGATTGTATCGCCGAGGGTTTTTACGCGCTGCGCTTTCCGCAACCCGATCACGGGAGTGTGAGCGTGCTGTATCGAATTCGGTTCGACGCCGGCTGAGTGAGCGTCGTCGACTGAGTGAGTCGTCGCCGGCTGAGTGAGCGTCGTCGACTGAGTGAGTCGTCGCCGACTGAGTGAGCGTCGTCGACTGAGTGACTGCGCGTGGCAGCCCGTCGCATTTCAAATCTGAAGTTCAAACCTAAACATCGCTTTGGCGCGATTGAGGAGGCTTGGGCGCGGCGGCCTCAAGAAGCCCCGCTAGGGCCGGGATTTTCCGTAAATCAGCCCGCCACGCGCGCCATACTCGCGGAGCACGCGCTGGGCCTCCGCGCGCAGTACACCTTGCCGCACCGAGATACCGCGGGCCTCGAGTAGCGTCGCCCAGCCGTCGGGCTTCGGCCCTTCGTCGAAACCGATGGCTTCGGCGTCGGCGCTGGTCGCGCCGCACACCAAGCCTCGCACACCCGCCCAAACCAACGCGCCAAAGCACTGGCAACAGGGCTCGGTACTGGCAAAGAGCAGCAGTGGGGGCGCGCTCACGGTGACCGCGCAACCGAGCACTGCCTGTGCGCGCATCAACGCGATGATCTCCGCGTGCGCGATCGAAAACCCGCTCGCCAGGACGCAATTGACGCCCGCGGCAATCAACCGCTCCTCCAGGAACACGGTGCTACCGAACGGCCCGCCGCCGCGCGCCACATTTTCCTCCGACAGGCGCACGGTGAGCGCCATGCGGGCCTCGTCGTCTGCGAGCGGGCTCGCGAAACCGGCGACGACTTCCTCCACCCACGGCGGACAATCGATGACCAGCGAACGCGAGCCCGAGACGACGGAGGGCGTGCTCATCCCCACTCGTGAAACACGGCCTCTATATTGTGCCCGTCCGGATCGAGCGCGAACGCGCCGTAATAACCCGGATGATAGTGCGCGCGAATGCCCGGCGCGCCGTTGTCACGCCCACCGGCGGCGAGCGCAGCGGCGTGGAACGCGTCGACCTCAGCGCGACTCTGCGCAGCCAAACAAACATGAATGGGCGTGATGAGCTCGAGCTGCTCTTCAGTTTGGAATTCGGTTTTGCCCGCACCGAGCCACAACTCCGGCTTCTTGCCGCGACCAAAACCGGCGGCCGCACCGAACTCCATGACCAGCGTGATGCCCAATGGGGCCAGCGCCGCGCTGTAGAACGCCTTCGCGCGGGGGTAGTCCGAAACATTGATACCAATGTGATCGATGATCGACGTCATGCTTCGGGGCAATCTAGCCGAAGCTCCGGCCGAACGAAACGCGCGCCTATTTCACGGTCAAGATGCGGCACGAATTCGGGCAGGCGTCGTTGTCGATGTGGTTGCCGTCATCGCAATCCTCACCCGGTTGCACGATGCCGTCACCGCAGTACGCGCCGAGCACGCAGCCTGGCCCACATTTGCCGTAGCCGCCCATGTTCGTGCCGTCGTCGCACTGCTCGCCTGCCTCGACCACGCCGTCGCCGCAAATCGGAGTGCACACGCTGGCGGCCGTGTTGAAGCCCGCCAAAGTGAGCCGGAAGCTCGAGCCAGTCTTCTTGCGCTCGGCTTGAAAGACGGAAATCTTGTAAACTTGGCCGTCGGTCAAACCGAATTTGCCGGCAGTCGTCGGGTTGACCGTAACGCTACCGTCGAGCGGCGTGTGGAGCCCGCCCAGATCGACGGCCAAGGTCTGGTTGATGAACACCCAGACGTCGTCGTCACCCGTGAAGCTGAGCGTGGCTGATTTCGTGGCGTCGTATTGGAACCAGTACACGACGTGAGACGTGAACGAGAAATCGTGCGGCACGGCTTCGGCTAAAGCCGGCACGATGTCCGTGTCGTTGACCCAGTTGTAGCCGTACACCGGCGGCACCTGCGACAGCGACCGGACCGTGCCCATGCGCGCGTTCGGGTTGTTGTCGAGCGGGAAAAAAAGCGGATTTCCGTCGAAATTCTCGAGCGTGGCGCCCGTGCAGCCCTGCGGCTGCGAGATTGTCGCGTACGAGCACGGGATACACCCGGCAGTGACGCAGGCCGTCGAGAATGGCCAAGTGCAACCCGCGGCCAAGCAGCTCGTGTACGTGTTGCTGGCCCACGCTTCCGTAACGGAGCCGCCGTCAGCCAGCGCTTTGTAGCCCTGCCACTGTTCGCCGTTCGCGCCGAAGCGGTTCACGAAGCCACCGTTGCCGTTGTCGAACAACGTGATGTTGTCGACGATCGTGTTGCTGTCCTTGCTGTCCGTGTACCACTCCGCAAACGACGTGGCCGAGGCGACACACGTATCACTGATCGGCGGCGGGCTGGTCGCGTAGACGGGCAAGCCTTGCGCATTGAGCGTCGGTTGCACCATACCCGTGGTGGCCACGGAAACCCCGCCCTCGACCTTGCCGCACGTGACCTCGAAGTCGGACGGCGT
>DATHOI010000156.1:0-2053 GCA_035485095.1 Polyangiaceae bacterium
GTCGCTCAGCACGACTGCTCGGTCTTCGGTAACGAGCACGTCGTCCTCGATGCGCACTCCGATACCGCGATACTGCTCGGCGACTTGCGCGTTGTGCGCGATGTAGATGCCGGGCTCGACGGTGATCACCATGCCCGCTTCCAGCGGCCTCGGCTTGCCGCCGACGAAGTAGGCACCCACGTCGTGCACGTCCATGCCGAGGTAGTGGCTGGTCTTGTGCATGTAGTACGGCTTGTATCGGAGCTCCGAGATCGCAGTCTCGAGCGGTCCCTCGATGATACCGAGATCTATCAGCCCACGCGTGATCACCTCGACACTGGCAGCGTGCACTTCATCCAGCGTGCGGCCAGCGCGTGTCACCTCGACACTAGCGAGCTGTGCGTCGAGCACCAGCTGATAGATCGCGCGCTGCGCGGGGCTGAACGTTCCACTCACGGGGAAAGTACGAGTCACGTCCGCGGCGTAGTAGTCGAACTCGCAGCCAGCATCGATCAATAGCAAGTCACCTGGCTGCATTCGGCGGTCGTTCTTGTGATAGTGGAGCACCGTCGCGTTCGGTCCGGAGCCGACGATCGGCGCATAAGCGGGGCGTTCCGAGCCGAAGCGCCGGAACACGCCGCGCAGGATCGCCTCTACCTCGTACTCGAACATGCCCGGCGCAGCCTTCGCCATGGCCTCCACGTGAGCGTCGCGGGTGATGTCGATCGCGCGCTGCATGGCAGCGAGCTCGAGCTGTGATTTTTTCAAACGCGATTCGTGAACCACCGTGGCAGGATCGACGATTGACGTGGGGCACGTGATCCCGAGACGCGATCGAGCCCGAACGCGATCGAGTGCGCTGAGGAGCACGTCATCGAAAGCGCGATTTTTGCCGAGCCGATAAAATACGCGCTCGGTATTTTGGATCACGTCCGGCAATTTCTGAGCCAGTTCGCCGATGATGATGGACAGGTCGGCACCAAATTCCGTCACCGCTCCATCGACGCCCGCCCGCACGCCATCCCAAACCTCGCGCTCCGGGTCGCGAGGGCGGACGAACAGCGTGTAAGGTTGCGCGCTTTGGCTGTTGAGCACGAGCACGCTATCGGGCTCGTCGAAGCCCGTTAGATAGAAGAAGTCCGAGTCCTGACGGTACTCGTGCTCGACGTCATTGTTTCGAATGGCGAGCGGCGCCGAAGGGATCACGAGCACTCCCGGGTGAATCGCTGCAAGCACGCGATCCCGACGCTCCTTGAACTCATTCTGCATGGCGAGACTTTATCACCACCCGGTGAGCGCGGCCCCTCTGCCGGAAAAGCCTTGTGCTGCACCTGTGCGCGTTCCGCGGCGAGACCGCGCCAAAGCTGTGATTTGTGTCCGCCACATCACGGCTCTCGGGCCGCGATGCGGACCGTAGTTTGACGCCCGGGAGGCGGCACGGTACCCCTCCATGGTGAATAGCGATCGACCCGACGGCTCGGAGCGCGAAGAAGGCGAGCGCGAACGCCGCCTCGAGCGCCTGCTCCCCGAGCTGGTCAAGCGCGTGTTCGAGGCCGGCTACGAGCGCCTCAGTGAAGGTCCGGAAAATGTCCGGCACTTCATGAGCGAGCTGCGACTACCGAAGGACGTCCTGTCGCAACTGGACGAGACCAAAAATGGTCTCTATCGAGCTGTTGCCAAGGAAGTCCGTGATTTTCTCGACCATACCAATTTTGCGGATGAGCTAGCAAACGTGCTGACCAAGCTCTCCTTCGAGGTAAAGACCGAAGTTCGCTTCATCCCCAATGATGCGGCGAAGGGCGGTCGTCCCATTCCGGACGTGAAGGCAAAGGTCAGCGTGAAGCGGGATCGCTCATCGCGTCCGCCAGAACCCCCACCCGAGACCAATGACAGGGCTTCCCTTGCGCCAGATCCTCTGGCAAATGGCAGGCCGAACGAGGAGTCCTCATCTTGAAGTCGTTAACCGCGGGCAGCGAAATCGATGCCTGGTGCACAAAATGCCGAATGGACCTGATGCATCGCATCGTTGCTATGGTTCAGAGCGCGCCCAAACGCGTGATTTGTCTGACCTGCA
>DATHOI010000157.1:0-2072 GCA_035485095.1 Polyangiaceae bacterium
GCGACGTGCGACGTGCGACGTGCGACGTGCGACGTGCGACGACTATGGGCGGCGAGCAACGATGCGATCGAGCGTCACGCTTTCATCCCAGGCTGTCTCGAGGCCTTCGTAGTGGACGACGAAGCGATCTTTGGCGACGACCGAGAGCACGGTCGCCGAGTAGATGGACCCGCGCCACGTCACGCGCACGTGATCGCCAGGTTTGTACGGCGCCGGAGTCACGGCTGGTGCCGAGCCGGAGAGCGCGGGCGCCGCGTGCGCGCAAGGCAACTTACCGGGTGACGCGGGCGGCACGGGGCCCTCCACGCGGCCTTTGATGCGATCGAGGCTCACGTCTTGATCGCAGTCGAAGCCGTCGAAGTGCACGCGGTAGCGAGCAACCCCGATTTTGTCGGTGATGAAAGCTGGAAATGGCCGATTTTCTTCCCAGTCCACCAGCACGTACTCGCCCACGCGGTACGGCTTTTTGCAGGACGCGAGCCCGAGCAACAGGAGCGAGCCGAGGAGCGATGCTCGAAGAGAGACCATGGCTACGCGCTGATCGGAGGAAACACCGAGCTCGGCGGAGGCCGCGGGCGGAGGCCGGCGCGCTCGAGCTTGCCATCACCCGAGGCGAAGGACCTGGCGAGCTCTGCGCGCGTGTGCCGGTACGCGTACTCGAGGATCGCGCGGCGCGCGTCGAAGCTCGCTGGGTTGTACATGAACAAGATGCAATCTTCGGGCGACGGCTCGATCAGGATGACCTGCGCCCGACCCTCGAGCAGGATGCGCTCACACGCTTCACGCACGATTTTGTGAATGCCGATGCGCATCGCCTGGTTGAGCACCCACATCATGCCCTTGTCGCGCAGGCTGTCGCGGTGCCCGTGGCCCGTTGGCACCGTCGCGACGGATGACGCAACCATTGGGTTGACGACGACGAGCACGTTCGCGCCTTGCTCGATCGCTACCTCGAGGTGCGCGACTTGGCCTGCGCCGGCGTTGATGTAGTGCCGCTCACCGATGCGCACCGGCGAGAAAAACGGTGGCACGGCCATGGACGCGATACAGGCTCGCGTGACCGACACCTCGGCCGAGCCGTCAGCGCCGAAGATGGCCAGCTGCCCCGAATCCAGATCGTGCGCCAAAATGCGCAGCGGCCGCGGCAAACCGTAGAAGCTGTTCGATACGCCGCGGCGCACGAAAAAATCCTCCAAAAAGCGCTCGTAACCATCGAGCGTGAACAGCCCTGCGGGCAACGAGTCGTACAAGCGATCGAGCTCTTCGAAGAACGCGGCGGGCGGCGGCGCCGACGAGCGCGACAAAAGGGAGCTTGCGCCATGCCGAAGCGCGCTGAGCGCCGACACGAGCGTGCGCCGCCACTCACCCAGATCGACGCGCAGCAAGTGTTTGCGCTCGAGCCCAAAGTACACGTCCGCAGGATCGAGGAACGCACGGTAGATGCGCTGCACGGGCAAGCCACCGGCGAGTGCCGCGGCGACGCTCGCTCCGCCCGAGCTGCCGACGTAAAAGTCGAAGCCGTTCACCTCGAAGCCGTCGACCGAGTCTTCGAACGCTGCGAGCGCTCCGATTTGAAACATCGCGCTCGTGGCGCCTCCACCCGGGAGACACAAGGCGATCTTCGTTCGCTCCGAATTGGATGGCATGGGGACGATCACTTCGGGGTCGGCGGTCTCGAGCCCGGGCACCATAGTGCAACCGTCTCGGCCCTGCCAGTCGGACACGCCGTTGCGATCGCGGTTGGCGCTGCTCGGGCGCGGCTGAGCTACGCGACGTGCCCGCGTCCGCGATTCGAGCCGCTCAACGCGCGCACGAGCAAGCCCAACGCGAGCGTCGCGAGGCAGCCCAGTGCCGCTACCGAGATTGGCATGGCAGGCGGTTTGCCCCCCGGGGCCGCGCCTGAGAAGACGACCGCGAGCGTGGCCGCGTTGAACGCGCCGTGCAGCGCGACACCTGGCCAAATCGAGCCCGTTTGTTCACGCACTTGAGCCAGCACGAGCGCTGCCGCGAAGAGCGGCAAGAGCAGCCGCAGATCGACGTGCCCAAATGCGAAGCACACCGAGACGGAGACC
>DATHOI010000158.1:0-3516 GCA_035485095.1 Polyangiaceae bacterium
CAGCGTCCACGATCACGCCCACGCTCGGCGGCATCTTGGTCAGCGTCACCAACACCGGTGGCTCGCCGCTGCGCTTGCAGATCCAGGGCCCAACCGGTTCGACTGACGCCACCGATCGTTGGTGCGCGCCGATTCCGGGCACGGGTGGTTATATCCCGTGGACAGCGTTCAACACCGCGTGCTGGGACAACAGCGGCACCGCGTATGCCAACCAACCGATCGTGTCCGCGCTGGTCATGGTGCCGGGCGTGGTCACTGGCAGCACCGCGTTCAACTACTGCGTGAACAGCATCGGTGAGAGCAACGACCCGAGCACCGGCGGCACGACGACCGGTTGCAGCATCACCGGCTCGCCCAGCGCGAGTGACGGCACGGGCACACTCACCGCGCAATTCGACGCCCGCGCGGTGACCGGCGGCGGCCACAACTACTACGTGCAGAACAACGTCTGGGGCGACCCGTCCAGCAACCAGTCGATCACGTTCACCGGCGTGTCGTTCGTCGTAAATCAGCAGAGCGCGAGCGATCCGACGAACGGCCACCCTGTCTCGTTCCCGTCCACGTTCATTGGTTCGAACGGCGGGCATGCGACAACGGGCAGCAATTTGCCGAAAGCCGTGAGCAGCCTGACCACGGTGCCCACGGCTTGGAGCAACAACGCAGGCTCGGTGAGCGGCACGTACAACGCGACGTACGACGTCTGGTTCAGCTCGGGTTCGGGCGGCGACAACGGCGCCAACTCGCCGTCTGGCGGCTACCTGATGGTTTGGTTGTACAAGCCGTCGTCTGGCGGACAGCCGATTGGCAGCGTCAAGGCGTCGGGGGTGAGCATCAGCGGCAGCACTTGGGACATCTGGTATGGCGGCACTCAGAACGGCGTGCCGGTGGTCTCGTACGTGAAGACGGCGAACGCTACGTCGCTCAGCTTCGATCTCGACGTCTTCATCAAAGACGCCATCGCCAATCGGCCCGGCACGATTGGCAGCGGCATGGCGCTAACCAACGTGTTCGCTGGTTTCGAGATCTGGAGCGGCGGCACCGGCCTCAAGACGAACAATTTTTGCGCGATTGTGAACTGATTCGAAGTACGAGCGGCGCTCACGCTTCAATTTTACGTGAGCGCCGTTGCTCTGCCCACGATACGGGCTTGTGCGTGTCGCGCGGCAGCGCTACACGCGATGCAAAGTGAGGCGCTGATAGATCGATGCGCGCGATTGCGGCTCTGTTTCTGACTTTGACTTGTGTCGCTTGTGGCTCGGCGACGACGCCCAGTGCGGCTGGTCCGCAAGTAGCGTCCACGGATCCGGCGGCTGCGGGCGGCGGCAAATCGGGACGCTCGCTGCCTGACCACTGCGCACGCGGGAAACGCGAATGCGTCCCTCCACCCGGCTGGGTGAAGCGGCTGTGCGACGGCGTGTACCCGGACGTGGCGCTGAACATGTTCCAACCGGGCACGCGCTGGCAGCGCCTATACATGCTCGCGCGCGCGGAGCCGTTCAACGCTTCGGGCGGCGCCTCATTGCTCGGCGACAAGATGGAGCGCGGGGAAGAGGTGATCGCCCTCAAACGCCGCGACAACGACGGAGAAATGCAGGTCGGAGACAACTCCGGCTACGACGTGTTGCGCTGGAATGGCGCATGCGCGACGATCCACGACGGCGACTTCGCGCGTGAACCCCTGCGTGGTGGCATCATGCATTCGAAGATCGAGTGGCGCAGGTTGAGCCTCGATACACGCAAAGTTCTGGAGGCGCAGCCGGACATTTCGGCTGCGGAAGACGCGCGACGCAAGGCGTGCAAAGGCGTCAGCATCGGTGAAGTGGGCCAAGACTGCGAAGTCTATGATCGCAAGTTCATGGACGAGATCATTCGCTTCGTGCAAGACGGCGGCAAATTGCCGAAGCCGTCGCGCCTTCCGTGATCAGTCATAACCAAACGTCGCGCGTTGGTTAACGTCGTTTCCCGTGCTCGCGCAGCGAGCGCCGCGACAGCCGTGATCGGCTCATGAAAAACGCCGAATGCTGTGCAGGGTTGAGAAAAGAAATTAGCAAGAGAATCAGCGCTGACGCCCTTTCAAGGAAATGAGCGTCTCCAGCCTGGGCAAAATTCAAACGCGGCGTCGACCGATCCGGGGCTTCAAAACGGGGCTATTCGCGCTGGCCTTTTTTGCGCCACTGCCTCTGTACGCGGCGACGTACTACGTCGCGCCAACGGGCAATGACACGAGCGGAGACGGCAGCATGGGCACGCCGTGGGCGTCGATTGGCCACGCGCAGACCAAGGCCGTTGCGGGCGACACCGTGTACTTCCGCGCTGGTAAATACGCTTACACATCCGGGCTCAAGACTTGCGCGAGCGGCACGGACACGATCAACGCCATCCTGCTGAGCTCGGGCGGGAAGTCCGGCGCGCCCATCAAGTACTGGGCGTACCCCGGAGAGATACCCGTGTTCGATTTTTCCGGCATCAAGGATTCATGCCGCGTCACGGGCTTCCGCGTCACCGGTAGCTGGATGTACTTCAAGGGCCTCGAGGTCACCGGCGTGCCCCAGAACAACATGCTGAACCACGAGTCGTGGGGCATTTGGATCTCGGGGAGCAACAACACGTTCGAGCAGATCAACAGCCACAACAACATGGGGCCAGGCCTCTTCATTCAAGAGGGCAGCAACAACCTGGTCCTCAATTGCGACTCGCACGACAACTACGATCCGCTGACCTCGAACGGCGCGGGTCAGAGCGCCGACGGCTTTGGCTGCCATATCGGCGCGGGCGGTACCGGCAACGTGTTTCGTGGTTGTCGCTCATGGTGGAACAGCGATGACGGCTGGGATTTGATTCAAGCCGCCGAGGTCGTGACCATCGAAAATTGCTGGACTTGGTACAACGGCTATTTGCCGGAGACGATGACCGCCGTCGCCGCAGGCAACGGCAATGGCTTCAAGGGCGGCGGCTACGGCGAGCCCCCCACGAACGTGCCAGCGAACCCGCCGAGTCACGTCATCCGCAACGACCTGTCGATCTTGAACAAGGCTTCTGGCTACTACGCCAATCACGAGCCCGTGGCAGACCACTGGTACAACAACACCGCTTACGGCAATCACCCCGACTTCAACCTACTGGGTGATCCGGCGAACGTCGGCATCTTGCGCAACAACCTCGCCGTCGGCGGCACGTTGCTCAGCAACAACACCGGCGCCGGAGTGGACGACTCGTTCAACTCCTGGGACGCGAACCTGGGCGTCACGGCGTCGGCCGCGGACTTTCAGAGCGTGTCGGTGACCGAGCTGAGTGGACCGAGACAAGCCGACGGCAGCTTGCCGAATTTGCCGAACTTTCACCTCGTCGCGAACAGCGACTTGATCGACAAGGGCACCAATGTCGGGCTGCCGTACAACGGATCAGCGCCTGATTTGGGCTGCTTCGAGACCGGCGCGGCACTGGGCGGCGCGGGCGGCGGTGCGGGCACGGAGGGCGCGGGCGCGGCATCCGGTTCTGGTGGCGCGCCGAGCAGCG
>DATHOI010000159.1:0-11208 GCA_035485095.1 Polyangiaceae bacterium
ATGGTGTTGCCGGTGCACAAGAGCACGGCGCGCTCGATGGTGTTCTCGAGCTCACGCACGTTTCCGGGCCACTGATATTCGACGAGCAGCTGCGCTGCCGCGCGAGAAATCTCCATGTGCTTGTCGCGGCCCAGCTTGTCCTTCGCTTTGGCCAAGAAGTGCGACACGAGCACCGGCACGTCCTCGACGCGCTCGCGCAACGCAGGCACGGTCAGGTGGATCACGTTCAACCGGTAGTACAGATCCTCGCGAAAAACGCCGGATGCGACGGCCTCTTCGAGGTTGACGTTGGTCGCTGCAACGATGCGGACGTCGGCTTTCAACGTGCGGTTGTCGCCGACGGGCGAGTACTCTCGAGCCTGCAAGACGCGCAGTAGCTTCACCTGCAACGAGAGCGGCATCTCGCCGATCTCGTCGAGGAAGAGCGTACCGCCTTCAGCCAGCGCGACTCGACCGATCTTTGCGGCGTGCGCGCCGGTGAAGGCGCCCCTCGCATGACCGAACAATTCACTCTCCAAGAGCGCTTCCGGAATTGCGCCGCAGTTGACGGCCACGAATGGCTTGTTCGCGCGCGGGCTAGCGCGATGAACCGCGCGAGCTACGAGCTCCTTGCCCGTGCCGCTCTCGCCAGTAACGAGCACCGTGCACATCGTGTCGGCGACTCGGTCGATGACGCGAAACAAGTCCACGAGTGACTCGGACAAGCCAATTACGCCCTGCATGCTCGTCGGAAGCGCGCGCGGTTCCGCGGGCAGCAAAGCGTGCTCGAGCGCGCCATCACTGGAGTCGTCAACGAGCTCGCTCGCCATGTCGCTGTCGTCGTCGGAGTCGAGCACGGCGTCGTCGGCCGGAATGATCGTCACCGCCGCAAGAGGCGGACTACTGTCCGTTCGATAAACACCGGATGTGTACTCATCATCTGCGAAGTCACCAAATCCTGCGGTGAGGTCGTTGGGCGTCGGGCTGGTCATGGGTATCGAGCTCCTCATCTCGGTGCCATGCGCTTAGCAACGGACGGGCCAACCGTCGGCGCGCTGGCGAATCAGCGTTGATCTATTGGCGCTCGCCTTGTTACCGTATGCGTCGGAAACGCGACGATGAGTTCCGGAGGGTCCAAGTTGACCCGCGCTAACGGCGCGTTTCTTCGAGTTTTGGCGGAAATGCTCAGCGCCAAGAACCTGGGTACGGAACTACCCCATGGGGTGAATCCGACCTAGCTTAGTCAATCCTCGGTTCACGGAGCTTGAACGGAGGCTTTGAGTCGACCTTGAGAAAAAAATCGAGGTGGCACGGCGCGTGCTGAGTGAGGGCCATGGCGGATCTATTCGCCTCCATCGCCCCACTGCATGCCGCGCTCGACTATCACCTCGAGCGGCACTCCGTGTTGGCCTCGAACATCGCACATGTCGACACACCCGGTTACAAACCGAACGATTTAGCTCGCGTCGAGGGCGCGAGCTTCGAGGGTGCGCTGGGCGTGGCGATGGCTCGTACCAACGAAGCACACCTGAGCGTGGGCGGTGGCGCGGGCGGGAGCGACCTCGAAGGTCGCGTTTTTCAGGATGTATCCGCCGGCGCGGGCAACGACGGTAACTACGTGTCCTTGGACCGAGAAGCCGGAAAAGTGGCCGCCAATCAGCTGCGATACGACGTGGTTTCGGCGATCGTCTCGGCCGAGCTGAAGCAGATGCATTTTGCCGCGGACGACGGGAAAGACTGAAATCCGATGAACTCTGGACCTGCGAATACCGGGAGGAATTGAGCGATGCTGGGTGTCTTTAGCGCGATGGACGTGGCCGCTTCTGGGCTGTCGGCCGAACGAGTCCGGATGAACACCATCGCGTCCAACCTGGCGAATGCCCGGACCACGCGAACCGAAGCTGGGGGGCCTTATAAACGGCTCGATCCGGTGTTCGAAGCGGTCGGGCTCGACCAATCCCGAGGGGTGATTGCGACCCAAGGCGGCGTCTCCGAAGTGCGCGTGGCGGGCATCAAAGAGGACACGCGGCCGGGCATGATGGTCTACGAGCCAGGCCACCCGGACGCCAACGCTCAGGGTTACGTCGAGTATCCGAACGTGAACGCAGTCGAGGAAATGGTGAACATGATCACCGCCTCACGTGCCTACGAGGCCGGCGTCACCTCGATCGAATCAGTGAAACAGATGGGCCAGTCCGCCCTCGGCATCGGCCGCTGAGTTAGGCGATGAACCCGCTGGAAGGCCCCGGAATATCCCTGATCGCACCGCACGCGCGGTACGAAGCGGAGCCGGCCGTTGCCCCCCAGCAGGTCGATCCGAGCGGGGCTGCCCTGTTCGAGAGTGTGCTCAAGAACGTTGCGGGCGACGCCAACACGAGCATCCAGCAGGCTCAGAGCGCGGGGCAGGAATTCGCGGCCGGAACGCGCGACGACATTCACGGCACGATGCTTGCGCTTAGCAAGGCCGACATCGAGCTTCGCCTGGTCAGCAACATCCGAAGCAAGGTGGTCGACGCCTTCTACGAGCTGTGGCGCATGCAGATCTGATTTTCTCCTTAGAGAGCCGAGAGTTTTCCGAAAATGCCCGACAAGGCCCGCGCGTTCCTGAAGCAACTGAGCGATTTCTGGGCAGCTTTGCCCACGCTGAAACGCTTTGCGCTGGTCTTTTTCACGACCGCAGCGCTGATCGCGGTGATTGCGATATCCGTGGTGAGCTCACGTGAGCACTACGCCTACCTGTACACCGAGCTGAGCACCGAAGACGCGGCTCAGATGGTCGAGAAGCTGAAGACCGGTCAGGTCCCGTATCAACTCGAAAATGGCGGCACCGCCATCGAAGTGCCCGAAGATCGCGTTGCCGCCTTGCGCCTGGAATTCGCGGCCGGAGGACTGCCACGGGGTGGCAGCGTGGGCTTCGAGATCTTCGATCGCAGCCGGATTGGCGCGACGGAGTTCGAGCAGCAGGTCAATCTGCGGCGCGCGCTCGAGGGCGAGCTCGTGCGCTCGGTGATGAGCATCGACGGCGTGAAGGCCGCGCGAGTACACCTCGTTTTGCCGGAACATCGGTTATTTGCGGCGCGTGAAGAGAGCGCGTCGGCCTCCGTGGTGGTGAAGCTCACGAACTCCACGAATTTCGGCAAACGTGAGGTGGCGGCTGTCGTGCACTTGGTGTCGATGGCAGTGCCCGGTCTGAGCAAGGACCGCATCTCGGTCGTGAGTACAGAGGGGTTGACGCTGCACCGTCCGAATTCTGACGCTGGCGGCGCTTCGGACATGTCCGATCGCGGGGCCGAACAATCGCGCTCGCTCGGCTCTCAGCTCGAGGCCGATACCCAAGCGCAGCTCGAGCGGGTGGTGGGCCCGGGTAACGCGGACGTGCGGGTGAACGTCGAGTTGAACGAGGCCTCGCGCGAACGCACCGAGGAGCTGTACGACCCGTCGAAAACGGCGCTGCGCAGCGAGCACAAGACCGAGGAATCGAACGGCGCGGCCGACACCGGTGTTGCAGGCGTGCCTGGTGCGAAATCGAACTTGCCCGATGCTCAAGACGGCAAAACCGCCGATGACGCCGCGCCCACCGCGGGTGGCGGTATCAGGCGGAGCGAGACCCGGAACTGGGAAGTGCAGCGCATCACCCAGAAAACCACGATGCCGCCGGGCGATATCAAGCGCTTGAGCGTGGCGGTGGTCCTGAATGGGCGTTACGAGCGCCACGGCGAGCACTCGAACTTCGTGCCGCGAACTCCCGAGGAGGTCGCCGCGCTGGAAGGCATCGTCAAACACGTCGTCGGCTTCGACGCCACGCGCGGTGATGAGGTCGAGGTGCGCGCGGTCCAATTCGCTCGTTTGGACACCGAGGACGCCCCGCCGGTCATCGATAGGCTCACCCAGATGCGCCGCTGGCTGCCCGTCGGGCTAGCCGGCTTGCTCGCGGTGGCGGTGCTTTGCGCGCTGGTAATGGTCTGGCGACAGCGCAAAGCGGGCTACAAGGCGCTGCAGGCGCGTGCTTTGGAAGCTCAGCTTTCGGGTGCAGGCCTGGCGGGAGCCGCCATGCCGCTCGGCAGCGCGGAAGATGCGCGAGCGCTGCTCGCCGACGAGTCGGCCTTGGCCGCGGAAGCCCGCGAGCGCGCTCTGGAATTCGCCGCGAAAGACCCGGCCACTGCGGCCGTCGTGCTGCGCCGTTGGTTGAGCGCCGAGGCGGCCGAGCTCTCGCCCGCGGAGTGAAGGAGCTCCGCCGAACCTCGGCACACCTCTCGCATTGAACCGCCGCAGATGGACTTGAGCGGCCCAGAAAAAGCCCTGCTGATGCTGCTCTCGTTAGACGAGGCGACAGCGACGCCGATCCTGAGCGAGCTCGACGCGGCGGATGTAAGGAAACTGCGGACCGCCGCTGCTGGGATGCGCGCCGTACCCGCAGCCGCGCTTGGCAAGGTGTACACCGAGTTCGTCCAGCACACCCAGGAGGCCGTCGCGGTGCCGCGCGGGGGCGTACGCTACTTGCGCCGGCTGGCAGGGCGGGCGTTGGGCGAGACCGCGGCGCAGGAGATCTTCGTCGACCAACAGGATTCGGCGCTCGAGCGTCTGGCCGCGGCCGAGCCGAGCGCGCTCGCTTCCGTGATGGAGAACGAGCACCCGCAGCTCGTCGCCGCCATCCTCTCGCAGCTCGACAACGAGAAAGCCGCGCGCGTCTTGGAGCAACTGCCCGAGGCCGGGCGTGCGCAGGTGCTCGAGCGCTTGGGCAACATGACCGAAATTCCGGCCGCACTTCTGGAAGAGGTTGCGAGTGCGCTGTCGGCGGAGTTGCCGGCTGCTCAAGCCGACACCATCCGCAGCGTGGATGGCATCGCCCGCTCAGCGGCGCTCGTGCGACGCATGGGCCGTGAAACGGGCGAGGCGCTGCTCGGCACGCTCGAAGAAGGCAACTCGGAGCTGGCCACGGAAATTCGCCGCGCGATGTACACCTTCGAAGATCTGTCGGTGCTCGACGCGCGCGCGCTGCGCTCGCTCTTGGAAGCCGTGCCCGTCGAGAAGCTGACGATGGCGCTGAAGACGGCCTCGGAGTCGCTCAGAAACCACATCTTCACCAGCATGTCCAAGCGCGCGTCCGAGCGCATCAAGGAAGATATGGAAGTCATGGGCGGAGTTCGGCTTGCCGATGTGGAGGCCGCTCAACGCGAGATCGTAGAGGTGGCGCTGCGCCTCGACGCAGAGGGCACCATTTCACTCGAGAACAAGAATGCGGTGGTTTGAAGCGCCGCGGCAAACGGCCGAAGCGGAAGCGATGACCGACAGCCCGCGCCGAGTGAAGTTCACCAATGTGTCCCAAGACGTGGAGCGCTTGCCGTCTTGGATGCCCACGGCGCGCCGGCGCAGCGCCAAGAGGGAAGACACGCCGTCGCTCGCGCCGCCGCGCGTGCCGAGTGAATTCGTCGACGCGATTCGCCAAGAGCTAGAGCCGGAGCGCGCTTCTCGACCGCCGCGACCCTCCGAGCGCCCGCGCGCGTCGGGTCACCCCGCGACGACCCCGCCTTCGGCGGCAGCGGTTGCCGAAGCTCAAGCGCTGCCAGCGCCGCCTCCTCAGCTCATCATCGATCCGGAAGCGACCGCGGCGTTCGAGCGCGCGGTGGAACTGCTGGTCAGTGAACGCAGCCGCGTGTTGGAGCAGACCGCAGGCCAACTCGGGGAGCTGGCGACGATCATCGCGCGTCGCGTGATCGCCCATGAAATCTCGCTGAATCCGCAACTAGTGGCCGGCCTCGTGCGCGAGGGGCTAGAAGCGCTCGGCGCTCACGACCGCGTTCTCGTGCGTGTGGGGCGCGGTTTCGTAGCAGCGCGCGAAAACCTCGAAAAGCGCCTGGCAGACCGAGGAGCGCACGCCGAAGTGCGCCTCGACACTTCACTCGATGAGCACGGCTGCGTCGTCGAAACCGAGCTCGGTTCGGTGGATGAGTCGATCGAGTCGCGCATCACGACCCTGCTCAACGCGTTGAAACCAGATTCCGACCTGCCGCAACGAGACGGAGAGTGATGCTCGAGCGACTTCTAGCGCGTTGTCGCACGGCCCCGATCCATCGCCCGGAAGGCGTGGTGTTGGACGTGGTCGGGTTGATTGTCGAAGTGGGTGGCCTGCGTGCGGCGGTCGGCGACGCGCTCGCCATTCACGACCCATTCGGCTCCCGGCTCGAGGTGGAAGTCGTGGGCTTTCGCGCGGGGCGTTTGCTCACGACCCCTCTCGGCCCGCTCTCGGGCGTGCGCCCAGGCGCGCGCGTCCTGCGCTTGGAACGCGGCGCTACTGTGCCGTGCTCGTTCGGGATGTTGGGCCGCGTCGTGGACTCGTTCGGGCGCCCGCTCGACGGTGGCCCGGAGATCGTGAGCGAGCGGGCGTGTCCGGTCAATGCATCACCGCCGCCGGCGTTTGCACGGCGCCCCATCGAGCATTCCTTTGCGACGGGTGTGCGCGCCTTCGACGCGCTGTTGCCGCTCGGCGTAGGGCAGAGGATGGGCATCTTCGCCGGCGCTGGCGTGGGCAAGAGCACGCTGCTCGGCATGATTTGCCGGTCTTCGCAGGCGGACGTGAACGTGGTCGGGCTGATCGGCGAGCGTGGTCGCGAGCTCAACGACTTCATCCGCAACTCGCTCGGCCCGGACGGCTTGGCCAAATCGGTGGTCGTTGCGGCGACTAGCGACATGCCGCCCTTGGTTCGTGCGCGCGGCGCGGAGTCGGCGACCGCGATCGCGGAATACTTCCGAAGTCAGGGCAAGAGCGTGCTGCTCGTGATGGACTCGGTGACGCGCTACGCGATGGCCCTGCGCGAGGCGGCGCTCGCGGCCGGCGAGCCCCCAGCGACCAAAGGTTATCCGCCGTCGGTTTTCGCCGCATTGCCGCGCTTGCTCGAGCGCGCGGGCACCAGCAGCGGGCAGGGCGTGATCACTGCACTCTATACGGTGCTCGTGGAAGGCGACGACTTGAGCGACCCGATCGCCGACGCGGTGCGCAGCATTTTGGACGGTCACGTCGTGTTGTCGCGTTCGCTGGCGGAGCGCGGACACTTCCCGGCCATCGACGTATTGGCCAGTATTTCACGCCTGGCGCCGGAGATTGCGCCGGAAGCCACGCTGCGCGCGGCCGGCGCGGTGCGCGACATGATGTCTGCGCATCGCGAGGCCAAGGATCTGATTCAGGTCGGCGCGTACGCCGCGGGCAGCGACCCGCGCGTGGATACCGCTATCGCGGCCTTGCCGCAAATCGACGCGTTCTTACAGCAACGGGTCAACGAGGCGACGCGCATCGAAGAGTCGCGCACGCGCTTGGCCATGCTCGCGCAGTTGCGCGAACGAGTGAAGCGTTAGTTCATCGCCAACGGTAGGAAGGTGAGATGAGCCCTCGACGTCAGCGTATCGAAAAAGTAATCGATCATCGCAGCAAGGAGCTCGATAAGCGCGTGGCAGAGCTCTCGCGCTCCAAGGCGCGCGAGGCCGAAGCCCGGCAGCGTGCGGAGGCCGAACAAGCGGCGCTGCAGCACGCGTCCGAAACTCGAATGAAGCTCGCGGGTGCGGAAATCGCCGCAAAAAACTGGGTGGAAGCGAACGAGTGGTTGCAGACGCGAGCCGCGCTTGCGGCAAACGCCGATAACCTCGTGGTCAAGGCGCGCACGGTCACCGCGCGCGCGCAACAGCACGTGCTCTCGGCGCGCGGAGAGCTGAAGAAGGTCGAGCTCTTGTCGGAACGCCTGGTCCACGAGGAACGCGTCGTGACCGAGCGTGTGGAGCGGCGTTTGGAAGACGAGATCGCGGCGCTGCGCTTCAGTAACGATCGTTCGCGAGGCGAGCAATGAGCGACGCGCTGTTCAACGGGCTCGGCAAAGGGCTCGACGCGTCGACTCTGGACCGCTCCGAGACCGAGCGGAAGAACACGCTCGAGCAGGCGAAACGCTGGGCGCTCGCGCTAGGTGAGCAATTGGCCTACACGGCTCCGTTGCAGTCCGAGATGGAGACGAGCGATTGGCGCGTGGGTGCCGGAGATATGACACCCGCCCAAACGCCGGCAACGACGAGTGGCGCCGCGGTCGGCGACGCGGGCGAAGCCGCGAATGCCGATGAAAAGCGCATGATCGTACGAGTTGACGGTGGAGACCTCGGCGAAGTGGCGCTGCTCGTCGACCGCGAGAAGGGCGCCATGCGCGTGACGATCGGCGTGCAGGGCTCGGCAGCAGAAGCCGCGCTGCAGGTCGAGCGCGCAGCGCTGATCCAGAGCCTGCAAAACGCTGGAATTCACGTCGATTCGGTCAACGTCGTGCGCGGTGCGGGCTTCGGCACCGTTCTTGCTCCACCACGCAACAGTGCAGCGACTGACGCTCGAGAGAGCTCGGAAGGCACTGTGACTGATAGCCAAGCCGAGCGTCGGCGCCTAGCACGCAAATTGAACTTGATCGGTTGAATCATGGTCGCATCCGTCTCCAACAACGCAGCTGCCGCTGCCACCAGTACCGCCAGTACTCCCACCGCAGCGAGCTCTTCGGATCTCAGCTCGGCGCTGGGCGGCTCTGCATCGGCGCTGGGCGAGCAGGACTTTCTGACCCTGCTGGTTGCGCAGTTGAAGAATCAAGACCCGCTCTCGCCGCAAGACAATACGGAGTTCGTCGCGCAACTCGCGCAGTTCTCCACGCTGCAGGCGACGATGGGCATCAACACCAGTCTCGACACGCTGTCCACACAGACTACTGGTTTGGAGAACACGGCGAACGTGAGCTTGGTCGGCAAGACGGCCACCGTGAAAGGGTCTCTCGTCACGGACGACGGCTCGGGCCAGGGCGTGCCGGTCGCGTTTACGCTCGGAGGCTCCACCGCAACGACGACCGTTTCGATCCAAGACTCGACGGGCAAAGTCGTACGCAGCATCGACATGGGCCCGCACAGCGCCGGGCTCGTGCGCACGGTGTGGGACGGCAAAGACAATACGGGCAACTTGCTGCCCGCTGGCACCTACGCGGTCGCGGTTCAAGCGACTGCGCAAGGCGGCGGCGCAGTCTCCGTTGCACAAGAGACGACTGGCACCGTGCAATCGGTTGCCTTCGACAAGGGTTATCCAGTTCTGACATTGGATAACGGCGTACAAGTTCCTGTTTCGGACCTAATTCAGGTCGGTTCTTCTCCCAACTCAAACCCATAAACACACAACGAATCAGCTCTTTTAGGAGGGCTCCCCCATGGCACTGCAGGCAATGTATTCGGGCGTCTCTGGCCTTCAAGCCGAGAGTCAAGCGCTCAGCGTAGTAGGTGACAACATCGCGAACTCGGAGACCGTCGGCTTCAAGAGCCAACGCGCCGTGTTCGAGGACGTTCTAGGCCATTCGATTCTGGCTGGTAGCGCTTCGTCGCTGCCCGGCTCCGGTGTTCAAATCGGAACCGTCCAGCAGATGTTCACCGAAGGGTCGCTGCAAAACACCGGTGTCTCCACCGACCTCGCGCTCAACGGTGACGGCTTCTTCGTCGTCAAGGGCAACGTGGACGGCGTGAGCTCGAACTTTTACACCCGCGCCGGTCAGTTCAATCTCGACAGCACCGGCACGCTCGTGAACCCCAACGGCCTCAAGGTCCAGGGCTACACGGCGAACCCGGATGGCACCTACCAAGCGGCGCTCTCGGACGTGAAGGCGCCCACGGCTGCGCTGCCCGCCAAAGAGACGGCCAACATCAGCATCGTTGCCAATCTGGACTCGACGGCTGCGGTCCCCGCTCTGCCGTTCGACGCGCAGAACCCGGCCAACACCGCCAACAGCCCGCCCATCTCCATGTCCGTGTATGACTCGCTGGGCAATGCCCACACGGTCGACGTCTATATGGCGAAGACTGCGGACAACACCTGGGACTATCACGCGATCATGTCGGGCGCCGACGCCAATCCGCCGGTTGCCGGCAACGTCGAAGTCGGCACTGGTACGCTGAACTTCACCACTGGCGGCGCGCTGAACAGCGTCACCACCACCACGCCCATCACGCTCAACTTCGGTGGCGGCGCGACGGCGGGTCAGACCGTGGCCTTGAACTTCGGCACGTCGATTGCGGCTGGTGGTACCGGTCTCGACGGCATGACGCAGTTCGCCGGCGCGACGAACGTCTCGTCGCAATCGCAAGACGGCTACGCCTCCGGCAACTTCACGGGTGTCTCCGTGGATGGCCAGGGTGTCGTGACCGGCCTGTACACGAACGGTCAGAAGATCCCGATGGCGCAACTCGCGGTTGCGAGCTTTCAGGACGACCAAGGCCTCGGTCGCGCTGGCCAAAACCTCTGGATCGAGACTCGTGACAGCGGCACCGCTGCCATGGGCACCGCCGGCACGGGCAACCGTGGCGCCGTCTCGTCCGGAGCTTTGGAGAGCTCGAACGTCGACCTCGCGACCGAATTCGTCGGGCTGATTCAGCATCAGCGCTCGTTTACGGCCAACTCGAAGACGATCACCACTGCAGATCAAATGATGCAGGACTTGCTCAATATCAAGCAAGGCTGATGAGTTGATCTTGAGTTGATCGTACGTCCGCGAAAGGTACGAGATGGAACACGGTGCCGAGCCAGAAGTGGCTCCGGTGGAGAAGAAGAAGAGCAAGGGTCCGCTGATCGGAATCTTGGTCGCCGCGGTGCTCGTATTGGGCGCCGGGGCGGCTGGGGCCGTGATGGGACCCAGGTTCTTCCCTAAACCAACGGTTCAGCCAAAGCATGACGACGAGGCGCAGCCTGAGGACGACAAGACCTCGGCTGAGGACAAGGCACCCGAGGACGACAAGGCCGCGGACGACAAGGCCACCGATGATAGCTCGGGCGACGGCGATGAAAAGCACGTCGAAATCAAAGCTGGCTCGGGTGATGTCAAAGACATCACCAATCTGGCCGCTATCGTAGTCGACACGCGATCGGCGGACGGCCAAGTCCGTCACTTGAAGATCGCGCTGTCCATCGAGCACCCAGAAGGGGTCAAAGAGGCCGACTTCAAGTCTTATGTGCCGCGTGCGCGTGAAGCCGCCATTTGGTATCTCCGCACGCATGATTTCGAAGAGCTCTCGGCGCCGAAGAATTTCGATAAGCTGCGCAAAGAGCTAAACGACAACATCATCGCTGCGGTCGGCAAGAAGCGGGCCCGGCGGGTGTTGATCACGGACTTCGTCGCGCAATGAGCGCGGACGGCGGCAGCCTTCGCGCTGGGCCGCGGTCTCTCCGTGCGGGAGCGTCTCGCC
>DATHOI010000160.1:0-8478 GCA_035485095.1 Polyangiaceae bacterium
GTCGAAGCGAGTGCCTGTCACGAGTACCTCGAAAGGACCGGCCAAGAACGTCCAATGCGTCTGTGCCTGGTGCACGACGTGCACGTCGGCCGTGCCTCGCTCCAATAGAACGCGCGCTCCGCGACGGCTGGTGTCCTCCACGCGGAGCTGCGAGGCTGGCTCGACTTGCACCAGCGTTTCGTCCGAAAAACGCACGGAAACCGTGTGATTGCTGGGCGCACTGATGTACGCGCCGTCTTTCTCGGCGCCGCTCACTTCATAACGTAGCGCGCTCGGGATCAGCCACCACACGAGTAGCGCCGCTGCGACCGCCAACGCGGGTAACCCGACGTGCCACGTTGGCCGTCGTGGCACTCGGTTCGTTTCGGTTTGTGCCCGACGCAGCAGGCGCGCGCGCGACGCCTGGTCGTTTGCGGCGTTGCCCGACTCTGCCGCGCGTTGCACGAGCGAGCCGAGTGAGTCGGCGATCGCGTCTAGGTTTTGCTCGGCCTGGGTCACTGTGCACCTCGGAGCGAGTCATTTAAGTCGACGTAGCGCGCCAAAGCAGGCTCACGTCGAGCGAGCGCGGCGAGTTGTTGCTGTGCCCGAGTCAGTTCGCGCCGCGTCGTCGACTCGGAAATCTCGAGCGCGGCAGCGACCTCCAAAATCTCGAGCCCCTGGACATGGCGCAAGACGAAGGCGAGGCGCCGCCGACTGTTGAGCTGACCGAGCACTCGGTACAAGGCGCGCAGCGACTCGCGCCCCTCGGCGTCCTCCGGTGCCACCGGCAGGTCCGGCAGGTCGCCCGTGGGCGATAAGTGAACCCAGCGCCGGACTTTGCGCCGCCTGAGCTCGAGCGCTGCGAGGCGTACCGCGACGCCGACCAGGTAGCTGCGTAGTGCCCCGCCGTCCTTTATCTGCGCGGCGCCTCGAAAGAACGCTAAAAATACCTCCTGCAACAGATCTTCGGTGGCGTTGTCGCTGCCTATCGCGCCGAACAGGACGCCGCGCACGAGCCGCGAGTAGCGATCCCAAACCACCCCGAGCGCGTCGCGATCGCCATGCGCTACGTCCTTGACCAGCTGCGCGTCGCCATAGCGATCCTGCGGGAAGTGCGCGAGCGCGACATGCCCTGTGGTCGAACGAGCTGGGAGGGGTGAGGCCACCTGAGCCTATGTTGCCCGGCGACCCGCGCGCCCGTCAGGTAAATCGTATTGGCCTTGGCAGGCTGAGTCCGCTCCGCGGCGCTCGCGGCGGATAGCGCGAGATTATTGGGGATTCCAGCCCGCCAGCACGGTCGCTTTGTCGCGCATCGTGGCGGCTTGTGTGCTCGACAGCTGCAGGGAGGCTGGATCGCGCTTGCTCACGTCGAGGAGCACGCCATTTAGGTCGGTGCTCTGGTACTCCCAAAAGCGCAGATTGCCGGTCTGAGTCGTCCCAGTTGGCGTGATTGTCCAGCCTTTGGGGCTGATCGCCGAGCTCATCTGGCAATTGACGTAAGCAACGTGACTGTACGGGAATTGCGTGGCGTCGATACGCGCCAGCACTTGGCCGGTGATGTTCGGATCGCTCGTGAGCTTGGAGTCCACGAACACGTAGCCGTAGCCGGTGTTGGTATTGCGCGCCTGCACGATGGCCCCCGCGCGGCCAACGGTCTTGATCTCGCATTGATCGAAGTAGGTCACGCCCGTGCCCCACACGAAGTCCACGTTGCCCTCGACGTACGAAGAGACGACGTACACGCGCCCTGCCAGAAGCAGCGTGTCTTGCAAGCTCTTGAAGTTCGCGTTGCGCAAGATGACTTGGTCACCTTGAATGCGGAGCGCTTCTGCCTGGCTGCCGTCTTGCGGAGTGGTGTTGTAGATCGTCAAATTCTCGATGCTGAGGCCGGTCGTTGCGTTCGCGAAAAATAGCGGGCGCGCGCTCGTACCGGAGTTCAGGTTGTCGTTGTTGGGGTATTCGATCAGCGTGCCGGCGCGGTCGGCGCCCTGCAGCGTGAGGTTCTTTTTGCCTGAGAGGTAGAGTATTTCGTGATAGTTGGCGGCCGCGACCGTAATCGTGCGAGCGGTCGTATTGTTTGCCGGGACAGCGTCGAACGCGCCTTGGACAGTGCAGAAATTGCCGCTACCTGTGCGGTTCACCGACATGCTCGCCGCGGCTGCTGGCGCAGGGCCAGTCGTGAAGGTCCACGCGCTGCTCCCGGTCACCGTGCCAATCGGGTTCTTCTGCGCGTTGAGGAATGTGCCCGAGGTCACGGTCACGAAGTAGCTGGTGTTCGCCGCGAGCTTGTGCTGATGAAAATAGATGACCGCGTCGTTTCCGTCGATGAACACGGGGCGCACCAGGTTGCGCGCTTGGCCGCCGATGGTGTCGCTGTAGCTGGCCGCAGCGATGTCGATCGAATCGACGACCGCGTTCGGACTCGCGCTCGCGTAGATCGCGATCGTGCCGGATGTACCGATGCTGGGCGCGGACGCGAAGGCCATCGTCAGTGGAGCGTCCAGGCACACGCCGGTAGCCTTTATGCCGGGAAAAAGACCGGTCACCGAGGGGGGCAGTGGGCCCGTCGAGCTCAGGCCGCCGCCGCCAGTTTGGCCCGCCGCGCCGCCGGTACCTGCTCCGCCGCCGGCAGCCGCGCCGCTCGAGCCCGAGCCACCGGGACTCGTGCCACCTGCACCCGCGCCGGTGCTCGCGCCTGCTGCTCCGCCCGCGCTCGCTCCGCCCGCGCTCGCTCCGCCCGCGCTCGTGTTTGCTCCAGCGCTGCCTGGCGAACCTGTGCTGTTGCTCATGCCACCGATCCCAGCAGAAGCGCTCTGCCCCGCGCCGTTCTGCGCGCTCATTCCGCCGATGTTGGCGCCACTGGCGCCGCCCGCAGAAGTGGTGGCGCCGCCGTTCGCCGTCGGCTCATTGCCGCCTTGCGCGCCGACGCCAGCGGAGTCACTCGAACCGCTGCCGCACGCGCTGAGCCACGAGGCGCAGCCCAAGATGAAGACCGTGGCACCGCGAACAGCGAAAGTCATTTGCATTTCCGAACGCCCTCAGCGTGCTGAAGATGGGGCGGTGAATCGCCGCATGCACAAGTCGCTCGAGCGCGCGCGAACCGGTCACAAATCGTGGGGTCGTGGCGCGCTGCTCAGTCGAGCGACAGCGGGACCGCCCATGGCCCGCCCGCGCCTGCGCGCGACTCGACGTTGACCCACGCGGTGGCCGGCGGGTCGAGCGAGTAGGCGTAAGGCGGCGTAAATACCGCGTCTTCCGGCTCGGGTGCATCAGCGCCGTCGGAGCGATTCGTGCCCACGTCGTCGCGATAAAGATTCGAGCCCGTTGGGGCTCGCAACAGGCCGAGTGCTGGCGGCACGTCGGAGCAGGTCGTCTTCGAGGTCGGATGCACGACGTTCTCGAAGGTGCTGGCCTCGAGCAAGACCTGCGCTCCGCAACTGGCCTCCACGGCGTAGTCTCCGTCGTCGCTCGTGTAGTTGTCGAACAAGTGCACGCGCGACGTCGAGTGCGCCACGGTGGGCGCGTGCGTGTCGACGTGATCCCAGAAGCTGTGGTGAATCGTGCCCACCGCGTCCTCGAATTGCGAGGCGCGCGGGTGGTGCCCGGTGCACGCATAATCGTTCAGCCCGTCGTAGTGCGACCAGGAGACCGTTACGGCGTTGGTGCCGGCGCCGGCATCGATGAATCCGTCGCTGATCCACTTGAACGTGCAGTGGTCGACCCAAACCTCGGTCGGCGCAGTCAGCGTGATCGCGTCGCCCGCCTCGATCATCGTCGGGTTTACGTCGAAGATAGCGAGATTACGCATGATCACGTTGTTGCTACTGCCCAGGTCGAAGGACGCGCCGCGCAGCGCCGCGCCGCGCCCCAGGCCGACGATGGTCTTGTTCGAGCCGACTTCGATGCGCCGATCGTCACGCGGTTGATCGACGAGCGCGACCGGACAGGTCATACCGCTCACGAGCACCGTGTACAGGATTTTAGTCGCGTCGTTGGCACACGGCGTCGGGCAGGTGGATTGTTGCACCACCTCCGTGCCCGTCGGTCGCAAATCGAGCAAGCCCTCCGGCACCAGCACTACGGCAGGCGTGTCCTTGTCCGTGAGCGCTGCATTCAGCTCGGCGACGCTGGTGACGAGCACGGGTGTCGCGCCTTCACCGCCGCGCGTGCTCGCGCCAAAGCCGCTCGGGCGGATGCTGATTTTGGTGCGCAGTACGGCGTTCGGCGCCGGCTGGGACGGCCCGATCCAATGTGCCGTCGAGTCCGCTGGAAAGACCGACATGGGGTCGCAGCCGGGCAAACTGCCAATGGCGCCAAAATCAGTCGCCGCCGACCACGACGAGTCGTCGTAAGTCGCGAGGCTCCAATCACCCTCCGGGTTGGTGCTGACCTTCCAGCTGGCGTCGCTGAAATAGCTCTGCAAAAGCTCGTCGATTTGCAGCAAAACCGCCGGGGTGCCCTGCGCCGCAGACGCGACGACCGCGATTTCGTTGTCCCCCGGCAAGAGCGTGAGTGGCACGAAGATGGGGGTACGCGCGGCGTTGCTTTCAGCGATCATGACGCCGTTCAGATAGAGCCGAAAACTGTCACGCGCGATCAGGTAGACGCCGGGCCCGGCTTGCGCGCCGTAGCTCGCCAGCACCAAGCTCGAGGACGCCAAGGGATCGTTCACGCCAAATTGCTCGGTCGTGGGCGCGGTCAGTGTCGCGGGGGCGCTACACTCCGGGGCGGCCGCGACGCTCGTGTCGAGCACAGCGGTCTGCGCGACGTCGACTCCGCAGCTCAGCAGCAGCGCACTCAGAGCGACGGTGTAGCGACGCACCCCCTGACAGTACGGGCAGTCTTGCCGTATCGCCAGGAAGATTCGCAAGTGCAACGCAGCCGAGCGTTGGGAAGTACGGTTTTCGTTCCCGGACTCAGGCCTTGCCAAAGGCGCCGAGCACGAACGCATACTCCTCCGCCACTTCTTGCAAGCGCACGAAACGCCCTGATTTTCCGCCGTGTCCCGCGCCCATGTTGGTCTTGAGCAGGAGCACGTTCGAGTCGGTCTTGAGCGCACGCAATTTGGCGGCCCATTTGGCCGGCTCCCAGTACGTGACGCGTGGGTCGTTGAGGCCAGCGGTGATCAACAAGGCCGGATAGGCCTTGGCCGTCACGTTGTCGTACGGGCTATACGCGGCAATCGTTTTGAACGCGGCAGGGTCGGTGATCGGATTGCCCCACTCGGGCCATTCCATCGGCGTCAACGGCAGTGTGTCGTCGAGCATGGTGTTGAGCACGTCGACGAACGGCACGTGCGCGACGACCGCGCGCCACAGCTCAGGCGCCAGGTTGGCCGCGACGCCGACCAACGTGCCGCCCGCGGAGCCGCCCGAGATGGCGATGTTGCCGCGTGCCGCAAAACCTTGGTCGATCAAGAATCTTGCTACGTCGACGAAGTCGTAGAACGTATTTTCGCGCTTCTCCAGCTTCCCGTCGAGGTACCATTGGTAGCCGAGATCGTCCCCGCCGCGAATGTGCGCGATGGCAAACGCGAAACCTCGGTCGAGCAAGGACAGGCGCGCACCCGAGAAACCGGGCGGCACCGCGTGGCCGTAAGCGCCGTAACCGTAAAGTGCCAGCGGCCCCGAGCCGTCGCGCGGGAAGCCCTTTTTGAACACGACGGACACTGGCACCTTTACGCCGTCGCGCGCGGGCGCCATGAGGCGCAGCGAGTCGTATTGAGTCTTGTCGTAGCCGCTGGGGATCTCCTGCACTTTGCGGGTGACGAGCGTGCGACTGCCGAGATCGTAGTCGTAGACGGTGCGCGGCGTGACCAGCGACTCGTAGCTCAGGCGCAGCGTCGTCACGTCGTACTCCGAGTTCGTGCCCACGGATGCGGCGTAAGTCGCCTCTGGAAACGCGACGTAATGTTCGTTGCCCGCGGCGTCACGCACGCGGATCTGATCGAGCCCATCGACCCGCTCCTCGATCACGAGCGCCGCTTTGAACGCCGTGAGATCGCGCAAGTAGTGGCGATCCGAGCCGGCAATGAGCTCGTGCCACACGCCCGGATCGGAGACGCTCGCCGTCGCGATGCGAAAGTTGGTGTGCGTGTCGTTGGTCAGGATGTAGAGCGTGCCCTCGCGCTCGTCGAGGTCGTACATGCGGTTCACCTGGCGCGCGGAGACCAAGCGCGGCGGGCTGAGCGGCGCCGCCGCTGGGATCAAGTAATTCTCCGAAGTGACGTGATCCGCCGTCGAGATGAGCACGAAATTGCGGCTCTGCGTCTGCCCCACACTGACGAAGAAGCCCGTGTCGGTCTCCTCGTACACCGCCGGATCAGTCGCGGGATCGCTGCCCAGGCGGTGATATTTCACCACGTACGGCCGCCAATTGTCGTTCACTAGTGTGTAAAAAAAACCCGCGCCGTCCGCGCTCCACACTGCGCCACCCTGTGTTTCCTCGATCACGTCGGGCAGCTCGGTGCCACGTGTCAAGTCGCGCACGCGCATCGTGAAGCGCTCGGAGCCATTGCTGTCCGTGGCATAGGCCATGAGCTGTCCGTCCGGGCTCACGTCGAGCGAACCGAGCTGGAAATATTCGAGCGTCCGCGCGAGCGCTGCTTCGTCGAGTAGCAGCTCGTCGGGTCCGCCGGCCACCGGTCTGCGATACCACGCGCGGTACTCCGCGCCTGACACGAACTTCGAGTAGTAGTGCCATACGCCGTCTTTGGCCGGCACGCTCTCGTCGTCTTCCTTGATGCGCCCGCGCAGCTCTTGCAGGATGCGATCGACGAGCGCCTGATGTGGCGCCATCACCGCGTCGAAGTAGGCGTTCTCTGCTTTCAAGTAGTCGAGCACCGCCGCGTCCTCGACCTTCGGGTAATTCGGATCCTTGAGCCACGCCCACGGGTCCTCGATCGACACGCCGTGATGCTCGGTGCGCTCTGGTTTTTGGGGTGCTCTCGGCGGCGCGAGCGGAGCTTGGGCGGGCAAGGTCGTCATGGCTTGTCGGATCCAGCTCTGTGTCTAGCATTGCCGCGAGGTTTCGCGCTGGCTCGAGCTTTCCGACCGGTCGCGCGGCTGTTCGAGGGTCCCGACCCGTTGCCCAATTTCCGCAGATCCGAAGTCAAAGCTTAAACTCAATGCCGTTCGGTTAAGGACCGAGACCACAATATGGACCCCATCGCTCATGCTACCCCCACAACATATCGTAGGGTTCGCCGCTTAAGTGAACGGCATTGAGCTTAAACTTCAGATCTGAAATAGAGAGGGGCTCGCGCCGAGGAGCGCGGACGAGCTCACTGCGCTACGCGCCGTTACTCGGCAGGGATGCCTTCGCCAAGTAGGTCCGAGCTGGGGCTGTGCGCTTCACTGCGGTGATCCTTGGCGATCAGCACGTAGACCGAGGGAATGACGAATAGTGTGAAGATGGTGCCGATCGTCATGCCGCCGACGAGCACGATGCCGATCGAGTTACGCGCCACGGCGCCGGCGCCCGTGACCAACGTGAGCGGGAAGTGCCCGGCCACGGTCGCGACACTGGTCATTAGAATCGGGCGCAAGCGCGTGGCCGCGGCTGCATGCACCGCCTCGATCTTGCTCATGCCGAGCAGCTGTTGAGCGTTCGCGAACTCGACGATCAGGATGCCATTTTTGGCGACCAGCCCGACCAGAGTCACGAGCCCCACCTGGGAATAGATGTTGAGCGTCGTGGTCCAACCCTCGGTCAGCTTGAAATGCATTCCGGGGGGACCGGAGAATTTCAAGAACGTGAAGATCATCGCGCCGAACATGGCGAGAGGCACCGAGCCGGCCAAGATCACGAGCGGGTCGCGGAAGGAATTGAATTGCGCCGCCAGGACCAAGAAAATCAGCAGCAGAGCGAGCCCCATCGCGGGCAAGAACTTGCCGCCCTCTTGGCGCAATTGGCGTGATTCGCCGGTGTAGTCATAGCGATAGCCCGCGGGCAAAATGCGCTTCGATTCGTCTTCGAGCACTTTGAGGCCCGCATCCAAGCCTCGAATCGCCACGCCCGAGAGCTTGACGGCATTGAGCTGCTGAAAACGGTTCAGGGTGCGTGGTTCGATGCCCGTGTGCACGGTGGCGACCGCGCTGAGCGGCATCAATTCATTGTTCGGGCCGCCGATGTAAATGTCCTTGAGCTGCTCGGTGGTGAGCCGGCCGTGTCGCTCGATCTGCGGGATGACTTTGTACGCGCGGCCGTCGATGTTGAAGCGATTGACGAAATTGCCGCCTAGCGCCGCGGCGAGATCTGCGCCCACCGACTCCATGCTCAGACCCATGGACGCGACTTTGTCGCGGTCGATCACGATATCGGCGTTCTGCTGATCGATGCGCACGTCGACCACGGGCGGAAACGCGAACATGCCGCTCTTGGCGGCGGTCTGCTGCAACTGGTCGGCGAAACGCAGGATCTCGTCGTGCGACGCGGTCGAGGCAATCACGAATTCGATCGGGAAAAAGCCGGCGCTGGGCAACGCTGAGGGCAAAAATG
>DATHOI010000161.1:0-2692 GCA_035485095.1 Polyangiaceae bacterium
GTCTATCTTTTTTCGCTGCGCAATTCGCTGCCCGTCACGTCGCCATCGTTGGGCGCGACATCTGTCACGGTATCAGGCAGCGGCGTCACTGTCGGTGGCGTGCAGGTTCTGGCTTCCTCATAAATAGCTTAGTCCGACCGAACGCCCGCGGTGACTCGCTCTGAGCGCCGCCCCGAATATGCGTGCCCACAATGCGGGCAGAAGCCGTTACCCGATAAGTCGGCGACCTCGGTTCAGCTATGGCGACAGACGTGCTGGCTCACTTGCCCTGAACTGATGGCGCTTAGGCGCGCTGACCAATCCAAGACCCCAAAGAGCGGCGCTTGCCGGGTGGTTCCCCTCCCGCGTGGCGAGCGTCGCCCTTTGTGGCCTCGACCACATCAACCCACGAGGGAAAACCATGCATCTTTCAGTCGTCACTTTCGTTTCAATCGTCACGGCATTCGTGCTTTCAGCGACTCGTATCCTGAGCGCCAGCAAGTGGCTCTGGAACTATCTGCCCGCGTTGCTCCAGGGGCTGCTCCCGTGTCTCGTCGTTGCTCTCCCGGCCTTCGCTCAGGGGCTGGTCGGCGCACAGAGCTGGACCGACGTGACGGTGGCGTTTCTCGTCGCTGGCGCGCTGGTCGTGCCCGGAATCCACTCGCACACGGTTGCGCTGCTTCCTCCGAACGGACCGGGCAGCGCTGTCTCTGGCGGCGGACGAGGTTCGATTGCCGCAGTGCCACCCCCGCCGCCGAGCGCTGCGATGCGCGGTCTGCCGACCGGGTTCTTCGCGTGCTTGATGGTGGCTGCGCTGTGCGTCTCCGGCTGCGCCTGGTTCAAAGGATCATTCTGGCCCAAGGTCGAAAACTGCGCACCGAGCCCCGCTTCGTTGGTTGCTCAGGTCGGTGACATCCTTGCTGCTGGCGGTGACTACGAGTCTGCGTTCGAGACGCTCGCCGTGACCGCCGGCAAAGACGCGGTGGTCTGCGCGGTGGAGGCTTTCGTCTCCTCGATCGGCGCCAGCGATGGCGCCCACACCGATGCAGTGGCGCGCGGGCGCGCATTCCTAGCGCAGGTAGCTGCACAGTGACCGGTCGCTATGCCAAGGGCTGCGCGCTCGAGCGCGGCTCTCACAAGCGAACGCCGTTCGGAATCGCCAAGATGCGCGGGCTTGCGACTGCCGCTATCCCCGCATCGATCGACCTGAGCCCGTTCGCGCCGCCGGTGGTCGACCAAACGGTCTTCTCGGCGTGCGAGGGCTGCTCGAGCTCGAGCGCGATCTACACGACGTTGGCTAAGGCCGGCACGCCGCTCGGCTGGGTCCCATCGCAGTCTGGCATCTATCGACTGGCTCGCGCCGTCGACCGCTCAGATCCGTCGATCCCGTTGCTCGACCAGGGCACGGAAACGAACGCCGTGGAGCGCGCGCTCAGCGATTTCGGCATCGGCGCGATGGTCGCGAACCTCAACGGCACGAACTGCGACCTGGACGGCGACACGATCAACGCCGAGCCGGTGCTGGCGGAGCTCGAGCGGGACGCCGTGAATCTGCTGGTCGGCACGTACCAAATCACGAGCTCGGGCGCCGAGAAGGTCAACGACGTGAAGCTGGCGCTCGCGTCGGGTTTCGCGGTACGCGTCGACACGACGGTCGATCAGGCATTCGAGGACTGGACGCCAGCGCAAGCGCCCTACGGGTCGCCGAATCTTTCGGCGTCGCTCGGCGGTCACGCGCTGTTCGCGCTCGGCTTCTCGGGCAACACATTCACGATTCGAAACAGCTGGTCGGCGTCGTGGGGAGCGAGCGGCAACCTGCTCGCGTCCGAGGCGTTCATTCAGCAAGCCGACTGCTACGTGTGGTCGGTGAAGAGGGCTTCATGAAAAAGCTACTGTTCCTCGCGCTCTTCACGTTCGCCTGCAACTCATGTGCGGCGAGCTCGCCGAGTCCCGCGCCGTCGCCCACGCAGCCCGCTCCACAACCGCCCGTCGTCGTGGTGGACGCAGCGCCGGGCCCGCAACCTGACGTCGACCCGGGCGTGCGTGACGCCTGCGCAAACCTCGCCACGTTGCACTGCGCGGAAGGCATGTCGGGCTGCCCGGCCGCGCTGCAAAAGGCGCTCAACGAGCGGCTCGTCGCCATCCCGCTCGACTGTTTGGTCGCCGCAACCTCGAAGGCTGCCGTGCACGCGTGCGGCGCCTTCGTCGCCTGCCCCTGCCCCTGACCATGCTCTCCCTCATCGCCCTCTCAGCCGCGGCGCTCGTCGCCGTCGGCACAGCCATTTACTACCGAAGGAAATTCATCATGTCCGACGCTGTATTCCAGAAACTGACCGCCGACGTGCAAACGCTGACCGCCGAAAAGGCCGCACTGAAGGCCGACAACGCCGCGAAAGACGCGACCATCGCGAGCCTTCAAACGCAGCTAGCTACCGCGCAAGCAGCGACGGGTACGTCCGACGCGGATGTCGAGGCGCTCGACGCGACCGTGCAGGCTTCGCTGGACCAGCCAGCGCCGGCGCCGACTCCGGAACCAACGCCTGCTCCCGCGCCGGTCACTCCGCCCGCAGACCCGTCTGCACCCCCCGCAACCACGTGATGCGGAGGCGCGAGCGGCTCTTCTGGGCCGTAGTCGAGCCAGTCGTTGGAATCGGCGTGGGCGTCTTTCTAGTCGCCTGCGCCGGCTCTGGCGCGCTCAAGTGCCTACGGCGGC
>DATHOI010000162.1:0-2262 GCA_035485095.1 Polyangiaceae bacterium
TTGTCGAACCCGGTGGCATCGCGATCACGTCGAGTGGGAACATTTGGGTGGCGGACGCGGGCTATTACCGAATCGAGGAGTTCAACTCGGCAGGCGGCTTCATCCGCGTGGAGCATGGCGCTAGTTATGGCGGCACCGGTAACGGTGAATTCGTTGAGCCCGAGGGTGTCGCGGTCGATTCGAGTGGGGATGTGTGGGTTGTTGACTCTGTGGAGAACCGTGTGCAGGAGTTTTCTTCGACCGGTGAATACATGTCGAAGTTTGGGCAAGCAGGCACCGGGGCAGGTCAGTTCGAGGAACCTATCTCGATCGCCATCAAGCCATCAGGGGATCTGCTGATCGGTCAGAGAGAATCAACCCGTGTGCAGGTATTCACCCCGAGCGGTGAATACCTCACGCGCTTTGCGGTAGCGGGTGAACCGTGGGGAATTGCTCTGGGGCCTGGCGGCGTCGAGTACGTTACGGGCAACAACTACGGTCACGTGGAAAAGTGGGGAGCTCCGACTGCACCCGCAGTGGTCACGCACGAAGCGTCCAGTGTCGAAGCCACCGAAGCTAGGCTAGAAGGCACGGTCAACCCGAATGGCGCGGCGACCACATACTATTTTCAATACGGTACCACGACAGCCTATGGCGAAAAAACGTCCGAAGTCAGTGCGGGCTCGGGCTGGAAAAATGTGAATGCCAGCTTGAGGATTAAAGGGCTGACCACTGGAGTCCTGTATCACTTTCGTCTTGTAGCAAGCAATCGTCTCGGCACGACCTACGGCGAAGATGCGACGTTTGCGACGCTCCCCGGTTAGTCGAGCGCATTGGGCTCAGAAGGACCGGTAACGGCCAGTTCAAACGGCGCGGCGATGTCGTGCTCGACTCGAAAGGTAATCTGTGGGTGGCTGACCACGGAAACGATCACGTCGAGGAGTTCAGCGAACAAGGCGGATACCGGCAGCAGTTCGGCTCGGTGGGCTCCGGCAACGGACAGCTCAGAGAGCCGGACGCGCTCGCCTTCGGGGCGATCGGCGCTAAAGAAGGCCAGTTCAGCACCCCGGAAGGCATTGCGATTGATTCGCATGGCGACGTGTGGGTGTCCGATACCGGCAACGGACGTCTCCAAGAGCTCGACGAAAGGGCGAATAGCTGAAAACTGTGGGAGCGGCTCGCTCGCCGGCCGCGGGAAATCGCTGGCGAGCATCGGGAGGGTTGTACGATCAACCGTAACCGAACACGCCGGATCTAGCGCGAGGAGGGCCCGAGCTCGTCCCGTATCCGCTTGGGAACCAGCACCCGACCCGCGCTGTAGATGGATATGAGGATGGTATGAACCTACTGCGGCAATGGCATGGCGGGTCCAGATTCGCTGCCAGGGCCGTGCGGCGGCCAAGTGCTCGCCGAAGCTCAATGCGTGCCGTCAGTCCTGCAATGCGACCGCTGGCGCAACGCCAGCCGCGGCGTAGCCGGGAATTGCGATGATCGCGACGGCTGCTGCCGTGACGATCGCAAGGCTCAGCAGCGCGGATGGGAGCGCAACGGAGTAGACGACGGGGAAGTTGATCACGTCAGCGAGCGCGCGGTCCAGCAGCTGCTGACCGTAGAGGCCGAGAACCGCGCCCGTCACGCAGCCGACGGCGAGCAGCAGGACGCTCTCGAGCAGGATCGTGCGCCACAGTTCTCCGCGGGGAAACCCCTCGAGCTTGAGCTTCGCCAGGCGCGGGCGCCGCTGCCACACCATGTTGCCGATCGCTGCTGCCATCGCCAGCACGGCGACGACGAGGATCAGTGTCGCGATCTGGGTCAGCCGCTGCAGCCCCTGGCGGCTGAGCGCGTTCTGTTCGGTCGCATGCGCCTGCGCGCTTTGGACGGCGAGGCCTGAGGAGGCCCCCAAGGCTCGCCGAAGCTCCGCGGTGACCTGAGGAGCGCTCACACCGGGATCGAGCAGGACGTTGTATGCGCTCGCGTCCGTGCTGCCCCATGCCCGCGCGTAGTCGGAGGCGGTCATGATCATCGCGCCCGGCGCCCAGCCGATGTTGGTCGATAGCGCAGCTACCCTGACGCTCACCGGCACGGGTGTCGGCAGGATCATTCGCGCACCGATGCGCAGATGGTGTTCGGCGGCAACAGCCTGCGACAGCACGACCCATCCGCCGTTGCGCAGGCGCGAGGTCGCCTGCGCAATCGAGCCTTCGAGGATCTGAGAAGAGGGGAGCAGCGGCTCGGCCTCGTTCGGCGGAGCGAGCACCCAGATCTTCCGCTCGCCCCAGTCCA
>DATHOI010000163.1:0-6561 GCA_035485095.1 Polyangiaceae bacterium
CGAGACCTTGGGCCTGTATCGCAAGATGCACATCCCCGATGATCCGCTGTTCATGGAGAAGTACTATTTCACGCCGGGGGATCTCGGCTTTCTGACATTCGAGACCAAGACCGCAAAGGTCGGCACGTTGATCTGTTGGGACCAGTGGTACCCAGAAGCCGCTCGGCTGACCGCGATGCGCGGCGCGGAAGTGCTCACTTATCCGACCGCGATCGGCTGGCACCCGGCGGAGAAGGCACAGTATGGCGCGGCGCAGGTCTCGGCGTGGCAAACCATGCAGCGCAGTCACGCCATCGCCAACGGCGTGTTCGTGGTCGCCGTCAACCGCGTGGGACACGAGGGGCCAGCGGACGGAGGCCTGGAATTTTGGGGTCATTCGTTCGTGGCCGATCCGTTCGGCGTGGTTCTCGCGGAAGCGGGCGAAGCCGAAGAAACGCTCGTGGTCGAGTGTGATCTGTCGCGTCAAGAGTGGGTGCGCCAAAATTGGCCCTTCTTTCGTGACCGCCGCATCGACGCGTATGGCGACCTGACCCAGCGCTTTCTGGATCCGAGCAGCAAGCGATGAGCGCGCGCGCAGCGGCGGTCAGTGCCAGCCTCGCTACACCTCATACGCTCGGTTACCGCATGCCGGCGGAGTGGGAGCCGCACGCGGCAACCTGGCTCGCTTGGCCGCACGAACCGACGGACTGGCCCGGCAAATTCGAAGCCGTGCCGTGGGTATTCGCGGAGGTCGCGCGCCACTTACAAGAGGGCGAACGCATTCGCGTGATCGTCTCGGGTAAGCCGGAGGAGGCGCGAGCGAAGAAAGTGTTCGCCAGCTCTGGTGTGTCGCTGAAACAGATCGATTTCGTGCACTTGGCCACGGATCGCTCTTGGACGCGGGATTTTCTGCCGCTCGGCTTGGTCAAGGGTCGCGGAAAAAAGCGCGAGACCGCGCTCGTGAAATGGAAATTCAACGGTTGGGCGCGCTACAAAAATCACCAGCGCGACGAGCAAGCAGGGCTCGCGGTCGCGCTCCGGCTGGGCGCGCCGCTGGCGCTTCCGGAAGCTCAATTCGGCCGCAAGCGCGGGCGAGTGGTGCTCGAGGGCGGCGCTATCGACGTGGACGGTGAAGGCTCCCTGCTCGCGACCGAAGAGTGTTTGCTCGACGGTCGCCAAGCGCGGAACCGCGCGCTGGGCAAAGCCGGGACGGAAACCGTGCTGCGCGATCACCTGGGCGCCGAACGCGTGCTTTGGCTCGAGCGTGGCATTGCGGGCGACGACACCGCGGGTCACATCGACGACTTCGCGCGCTTCGTCGCGCCGGGCAAAGTCGTGCTGGCTGAGGAAAAAAATCGCAAAGATCCGAACTTTGCCGTGCTCCGTGACGCGGCTAAGCGCTTGAGCCGCGCGCGCGACGCCAAGGGCCGAAAGCTCGAGGTGATCCGCTTACCGATGCCCGCGCCGCTCGTGTTCGACGGCCAGCGCTTACCGGCCAGCTACGCGAATTTCTACATTGGCAACGCAGCCGTGCTCGTGCCGACCTTCAACGATCCGCACGATCGCGACGCGCTCGGCATCCTCAGCGAGCTGTTCCCCGGTCGGCGCGTGGTGGGCATTCATTCGACCGACTTCGTGCTCGGGCTCGGCACGATTCACTGCAGCACCCAACAGGAGGTCTGCTGAGCCGCAAGACGTGCCTCGAGCTAGGCGCGCGTCGCGGCCGGCAGCCTTCAGCTTTCAAATCTGAAGTCTAAACTTGAACTTCAACCTCTGACATTGGGAGAGCGGGTCGGCGGGTGCCTTGCTTCATCCGCGCTGCTCCGTCGAACACGAGAGTTGATGGTCACGCGTCACGTCGCATCGCGCCCCTGCCTTCGGCGTCACGTTCCGACCGCAATCTGTCGCCCGTCTTGCCCGTGCCAGCACTCGAACCCGAGGTTGGCCGGCTGCTGTGCCCGCGGTTTTTCAGCTTAATCGCGAGGTGGTTCCTCGAAAACGCAGCAAATTTGAAAATTGGTAAGGCTCGGCGCACCTTTGGGGCGCTTTGATCGCCCGAGCTCCCTCTGCCACCAGTTTTCGCAGCCATGCCCGCGCCCTGTGCGCGGCGCTGGCGTGTCTCGGTCTGTCGCACGGCGCTGGCGCGGAGTCGGCCGCGAAGGGGCCGCCGACCACCCCAGCGTCCTTCATCGCGTCGAAGCCCGCCCCCGATACGCAGGTGCAGAAGACCGCTCAGGAGCGCGGGGTCAACCCGTGCGACACACCCGACCCCGGCTTCGGCAGCTACGGGCACTGGGAGGGTGGTATCGGCATGGGGCAGTTCATCATGCCTCTGCACGGCGGCGTCACCTCGAAGGGTGACTTCGATCTGATGGTCCACTTTCACGGTCACGAGGCCGTGCGCAAAGAGTGGGTGCAGGTGATGGACGGCGCGGTCCTGGTCGGCATCGATTTGGGTATTGGCTCGGGCGCCTACGAAACCGCATTTCAAGCGCCCGACGTGTTTCCGCGCTTGATCGAAAGCGTGGAGCGCGCGGTCGCCAAAAAGACCGGAAAGAAGAGCGCACACGTCCGCCACCTCGGTCTGAGCTCGTGGAGCGCGGGCTACGGCGCGGTGCAATGGATCTTGAGTCAGCGCTACGGCAAGGAGCATGTCGACACGGTCATTCTGCTCGACAGCTTGCATTGCGGTTACACTGGGCAAGCCATCAACGGTGCCCCAATCGCGATGTTCACCGAGTTTGCGAAGCGCGCAGCCAAGGGTGAGACACTGATGTTCGTCAGTCACTCGTCGATCATCCCGCCGGGTTACGCTTCGACCACCGAGACCGCCGATTATTTGGTGCACGAGGTCGGCGGCAAGACGCACAGCGTGCACGGCTCGGGTCCGCTCGGCATGGCTCTGATTTCGCGCTATTCACAGGGGAATTTTCACGTGCGCGGCTTCTCCGGCAACGACAAAATGGACCATTGCGCGCAGATCGGCGAATACCGCGACGTGCTCAAAATACACGTGAGGCCGCGTTGGAATTCCCCGCGCGGGCACGGCGATTGACCGCTTCGGCACAGCGCTTCATTTTCAAAGACCTGACCTTCACGGTGTCTGCGGGGCGCGCAGCCGAGCCGCTCGATCGAGTGCTGCGCGAACGGCACGCGGGCGCGAGCTGGGCGGAGGTACGGCGCTTGATCGAAACCGGCAAGGTGTTCGTCGACGGCAATTTGCAGCGTGAGACGGCCGTGCGCGTCTCGCCAGGTGCGCAGATCGAGCTGCGCATGGCCGCGGCGCGGCGGCGCGAGGGCCCACGTTTGCCGGCTCAGGCGATCGTGCACGTCGACGCGCACGTGGTGGTGGTGCAAAAACCTGCGGGCATCAGCACCGTGCCATACGACGAGAACGAGACGGGCACGCTCGATGAGCTCGTGCGCGCTGAGCTCGGTCGACGTGAAGCGCCGCTCGGCATCGTGCACCGCATCGACAAAGAGACCTCGGGCCTCGTGCTCTTTGCGCGTACGCTGGCCGCAAAGCTCGATCTAAAAAATCAATTTCGCGTGCACTCGGTGCGCCGTCGATATCGCGCGATAGCTCATGGCAGCCTGGCGGATCGCACGATTTTCTCGCGGCTCGTGCAAGATCGCGGCGACGGTCGGCGCGGCTCCACGAGCAACCCAAAGCTCGGTCGGGAATCGACCACGCACGTATTTTTTCGCGAGGCTCTGGCCGGTGCGACGTTCATCGAGTGTCGGCTCGAGACGGGGCGCACTCACCAAATTCGGATTCACCTTTCCGAGGCAGGGCACCCCCTGGTCGGCGAACGCGTGTACGCAAAAAATAATCCGCACCCGACCATCGCCGCACCGCGACTCATGCTGCATGCCATGCAGCTCGGTTTCCGACACCCGGTGAGCAACGCGGAGCTCGATTTCGAACAACCGCTACCCGAGGACATGCTCGAGCTGCTCGCGCGGCTGCGCAAACCGAACAGTTAGGTCCTTTTGAAGGACCAGTAGCGCGAGACCAAAAAATTCAAGACCGTGATGATGGCGACGGTGCCAAGCCAGCACAGTGAAGCCGGCAGATGCTTGCGGTCTACGAGATAGCCCAGCGTTGCCGAGCTGAGCAGCATGAACACGATCTGCGTAGTGAAGAAGCGGCTGGCTTCGCTCGCGACATTACTTTGACTCTGAAACGTCCAGCGCCGGTTCCAGTAGTAGCTCCAGAGCATGGAGATCGCGTACGAGACACACTGTGCGCCGAAAGCGGGCATCAGGATGTTAGCCGCCCGAAAGATCCCATAACCGAGAGCGGTGTTGCTCACACCGACGATGACAAAGCGCACGACGCGGACCTCGGTCAGGCTGCGGACGAGGTCCGTGATCGATGGCGATGACGAGTCGGTCATTTTCCGCCAAACAGGACCATTTTGGCGTCTTCCGAGCAAGCGGAAGCGCGCTTTCGAGCCGCGCAGAAATGCGCTTTACTCGCGCTTATGGCAATGACGACGACTGCAAGCGGGCTCTCCTACGAAGACACGCGCCCCGGCGAGGGCGACAGTCCAGCCAAGGGTCAGACCTGCGTCATGCACTATACGGGCTGGCTCTGGGTCGACGGCAAGAAGGGCGAGAAGTTCGACAGCTCGCACGATCGCGGTCGCCCGTTCACGTTCCCGATCGGCGCGGGCCGCGTGATCAAGGGTTGGGATGAGGGCGTCGCTTCGATGAAAATCGGCGGCGCGCGCACACTGCTCATTCCCGCAGAGCTCGGTTACGGTGCGCGCGGCGCAGGCGGTGTGATTCCGCCGAACGCGACGTTGCTCTTCGAAGTGGAATTGCTCGGCGTGCAGTGATGCGCGGCGTGAGCGCTATTTGAAATCGCGATCGAGGACGGTTTTGCGACCGTCGGCGTGTGCCACCTCGATCGCAGCGTCACACAATTTACGGATCTGATCGGAGAGCACGTCCGTCACGCTGTCGGAGGTGTTCATGCCCGAGCGCGCCTTGATGTAAGCCTTGAGCTTGGACACGACGACGAGCACGTCCTTCGGCAGATCGCCAGCGGGGGCATTGATCACTCGGCGGCGTTTTTCGGCTTCGTCACTCATGACGCTCTCCCGCGCGCTGACGCGCTGTTCACGTTCTTCTTCTGCCTGCAGCTCGCGCCGAAACGCCTCGCGAGTGGGCGCTTTCACCGGTTCTGCCCAAGCGTCGCGATGGCGCGCTTCGGGCAAATGCGCGTCCCAACAAGGCAGCGCACAGAAAAATTGCGCGAGCTTCTGCCGATTGCAGGTGGACACGCTACATTGCAGGTAGTCCGCACCGAAGGCGATCGGCTTCTTGCACGTACTGCAAACTCGGAAGTACTCGGGCTCGCTCACTCCGCCCGAGCCTACACCGCCCCGGTCGCGAAATGATCCGCGAAATTCTGCACGCATGCCCGGTCTGCACCCAAGCCACGGTGCGCTGCGAGTGTTGAACGGGGCGTGGCAAAGATCGCGCTGCCTTCGTGGCTGCTCGCTGGTTTGATTTTGGGTTTGGGGAGCTGTGAGCCGCGCTTTCCGGTGACGGTTTCACAGGACAGTGTCGCGAGCGCAAGCCCAGACCCCGAAGCCGACGAGCCCGCCATCGCGGGTCGCTTGAAAGATTGCGCGCCCGGTACCGCGGACTGCGATCGCGATCCTTCGAACGGCTGCGAAGCGGTGCTCGCCGACGACCCGAAAAACTGCGGCGTGTGCGGTACTCAGTGCGACGCGCCCCACACCGAAGTCGGCTGCCTGGGCGGCACTTGTCGCATCATCCAATGCAGCCCCGGCTTCTGCGACGACGACGGCGATCACGAAAACGGCCGCGAAACCCCCGCAAAGATCTGCCACCCGAAGCCGCCCCCTGCCGGCTGAACGCGCTCTTCGGTAGACGTTTCTCGTCCCTCGCGCTATCCCTCCGCGTCCCTGAGACGCGAGACATGACCGAGCACGAGTGGCGGAATTGGCAGACGCACCGGATTTAGGTTCCGGCGCCGCAAGGCGTGGGGGTTCAAGTCCCTCCTCGTGCACAACTAGTTGAGAAGACGAGATTTCTCGTCGATTTTCGGAGCGAAAATCTCAACGCGTTTTTCCACATGGGCCAGAGTTTGGCCCACCTTCTGGCCCACCCCCCCGAGTTCAGGGATCGCGTCGACGAGAGAAACCAGATCGTCGGGGTGGAGCTCCGCGAGTGACTGCGCCGCTTCACGATACCGCCTGAGCTCGTTCGAGACGTGACCGGTACGCTGGCGTACCGCGTCCTCGGGTACGCCGCGCGCAAGGCTGCGCGTGACGTAGCTGTGCCGAAGCACGTGGGCGTTCAGACGACCCCAGTTGCCGTGGGCTTCGAAGAGCTCGTTGCGGGCGATCCCGGACTTCTGGAGATCGCTCCGCAGCAGCGCGGCCAAGTGGTCCATATCGGGCAGCTTCCCTCTCACGTTGGTGAGAACGAGGTCGTTCTGTCCGACTGCGCCCTTCAATTCCTTGTATCGGCGCAAGGCTGCTGCGACGCCCGCATTGAGGGCGAACATGCGGGCATGGTCCGTTTTGTCCGATTCGATGCGCA
>DATHOI010000164.1:0-2725 GCA_035485095.1 Polyangiaceae bacterium
GTCGGGGTAGTACTGGGCGACGCCGCTCTCGGCCGCGACCTTGACCACCTGACCACCGGCGCCGTTGTTGAACGGCACCGACAGGACGTTGCAAGTGGTGAGCATGGTGCCACCCGCAGAGTTCGGGCCGGGTCCGATGCGACCGTCCGATGTCGCGTTGGTCGACGTGTACGCAACGTTTTGGCCGTCGTGGCTCCAGTTCGGAGTGACCGCGCCCAGCGTGTCGCCCGTGCGCGCAATGATGCCCCACAGCGTGCCTTGACCGGCGAGCAACGCCTTGCCGATGTCGGTTTGGTTGTCAGTCGGCACGGTGCCCGCACCCGACAAATCCACCCAGATCAGGTTGTCTTTTCCGGTCGCGGTGTTCGACGCTTCACCAGGCCAAAACTCCGACTCCTGATACATCGGGATGGGGCTCGGTCGCGGAGCAAAGGAAGAGACGTAGCGGTGCCGACCCGTATTCCAATCGGCGAGCGAGAATGTCGTGACACCCTGCCACGGTGATTGAGCCATCATTGCGCCGGCCTGCGTGACGTAGCTAGGTACTGCGCCGACGTTTGCCCCGGTGATGTCGGCAATCGCGATGTTCCATGGCCAGTGATCGGCGATCGCGACCGCATTCCCGTCCGGCGTCGACGTGTGGCAGCCCACGCAGCGCGCTTGGCCGGTGCCAGAGCCGTTCAGCGGTTGCTTGAGCTGACCATCGCTGTCGTACATCTGCTGTTTGATTTGGACGGGCGTGAGCGCCGAGATCACGCCTTCATCCCCGGGGCGAAAGCCGTACAGAGCCGTGGTGGTTGCGCCTGGCGTCGGATCGGTCGTGTGCCAAAACACGATCGAGCCGCCGACATCCACCGGCGCGACGCGGAATTTCACGATGCTTTGCGTGGGCGCGCCCGAGCCCGTGCTGGCGCGGACCGTGACGGTGATGTCCTCCTCCAACACGTGCTTCGCGAGCGTCGACCAAATGTCGCTCGGCAAGGTCCAAGTGCTGCTCGTGGTGTAAGCGACCAAGTCGTTCACCTCACGGTCGGCGTGGAAGGTAATTTGAAAGAGCGTGCCAGAGCCGGTGAAATTGACTCGCGGGCGGGCCCAATTGCTCGGGAATAGCGATCCGTCTTGCGGCTCGGTGATACAGGGACCGGTGCCCGAGGCCGCCGTCGCAAACTGACTCGCGGCGTTCGCAGGCACTCCCGTGTCCATGAGTGGCGTCGTCGGAAAGTCAGTGCACTGGGTGCAGCTCGGGGTGAGGCCTCCGTCTGGATCCAGTGCTAGCCCTGAGCTGCCGCTCCCGCCAGTAGGTACGATCAGACCGCTCGAGCCGCCGCTGTTGCCCGTGCTCGCGCCTGCCCCTCGAACCGAGCTATTGACTCCGCTGCCCGCAGAGCACGCGGCAAGCACCGCGAAGAACGAGCCCGAGATCGCTGCAAACAAATAAAAGGGTTTCATCAGAACACCGTTCCAGTTGGGCTCAGCTTGAATTCAGCTCCGGTGTCACGCCTGGCAAGGAAGGCTGCGCTTCACCGAGAACGCCAATGTACTCCACGATAGCACGCAGGCATCGAGCACACCCGTAGCGACGCCGCAAATTCTCACACCCGTGGGTTGATGTGGGACGCGTGTGGGACTGGTTCCCGAATTGCGCCACCCGTGGGGCACTTCGCTGCGCGCGATTGCCACGCGACCGAGCAGGCGATTGACCGCACGGGAAAGCTTCGGTTTCCGCGCGACGGGCGACCGCCCAGCGGCGCCCGGACCGACACTTCCGGCCTCGGCCAGCGTAAACTGCTGTTTTCTTTCTGGGTTTGCAGCGCGACTCGAGTCTGGATGGTCAGCCGCGACAGCACCTGCCAGGCCCGATCTCCCCGAAAAAAGGCGGTCTCAGCGGCGAATCGGCCCCGAGGGCGGTCCAGATTGCTTCTCATCGCAGCGATAACGAGGGACTATCTGAAGATGGGTTCGGGGCCTCTCGACCACCCGCGGCTACTTGAAATCGAAGAACGACTCGATCGCGCCGAGATCGATGCGGCTCAGCGCCTGCTTGCCGAGCTGGGAGATTTACAGGTTCATCGTACGGCGATCACCTACTTTGCGACGCGCCTCCTGTACCAACGTGGTCGGCTGGACTCGGCGGGGGTGGTCGAACGCCTCCGCGAGCTCATGCTCACCGAGCCGGAGTTTCCCCAAGCGAGCGCCATGCTATTGGCCGCCGAGCGCGGCACCCTGCGCCCGGATCGGGAAGGTTTTCTGCGAGCCACGATGTCGCCGCGCGAGCCAGCGCTGTCGACCGCTCCCTCCAGCCCACCCGCTACGTGGTCGGAGCCACCACGTAAGGAATCGAGCGCACCGACGATCGAGCTCGGCTTCGACGACCTCGATACGGATCACGATCAGCTCTCCGACGAGCTGTCGTCGGAATTGGAGCTAGTCGCGCCGGTCGAGCCCGCACGCGCGCGAACCGAGCCACGCCGCAGCCTGAGCATGCCCGAGATCCCGCGCGCGCCCATGGTGCCGCGCTTCACGCCACCGGCGAACCTGATGCCCAGCTACGCGCCCGGCGCGCGCAGTGCGTCCGCGCAGTTCGAGCTCGAGCTCGAGCTACCCGAGTCGCCGCGCGATACGATCCGCCAGCCCGAGCCTGATCCCGGCAGCGATCCGAGCTCTTCCGGGCGCATGCTGGTCGCGTCACCGATGTCCGGCGGGGCGTCCGTGTCGGAGCCAGTGG
>DATHOI010000165.1:0-6611 GCA_035485095.1 Polyangiaceae bacterium
CGTCATCCCCATTTCGTCCCGGCAACGGCGGTGCAGTGTTCTGAGCGACAAGCCCGCCGCTCGCGCCAGCTCCACGACGTCGAGCCTTCGAGCCGGATTCTTGCGAGCGAGCTCGAGCGCGCGCTGGAGCGCGTCGTCCGCGCTGGTTTGAGTGAGCAACGCGTCACTGAATTGCGACTGGAAACCCGGGCGACGCGCGTACACAACCAGCCGCGCGGCCGCGGAATCGGCGATCTTTCGGCCGCAATCTTCTTCGATCAGCGCGAGCGACATATCGATGCCGGTCGTCACTCCGGCCGAGGTCCAGACCTTGCCGTCTTGCACGAAGATGGCGTCCGCGTCGACCGTGACCTCGGGACGAAACGCGCGCAACTGCTCGCACACCGACCAATGCGTGGCGGCACGTCGACCATCGAGGATGCCCGCTCGCGCGAGGACGAAGGCGCCCGAGCAGACCGAGCCGATTCGGCGCACCACGCGAGCCGCGCGCTGCAGCCACTGCACGAGCGCCGCCGAGCGCATCGCGGCGACGATCGCCGCCTCTTCACCCCCCACGACGAGCACGGTGTCAGTGCGACGCGGCGTGATGCGTTCGAGGGCCCGCGTCACGAGCTCGATGCCCGAGGTCGCGCGCACGCGTTTGCCGCCGAGCGACGCCAGCACGACTTGATACTTTTCGGACCCTGCACTGCGGTTGGCCGCAGAAAATGCCTCCGCTGGTCCAAATACGTCTAGCCCCTGGCTGCCTTCGAAAGCGATGAGCAAAACGCGCATTGGCAGAATTTAGATGATCTATGGCATTCATGCCAAGCGGGCTCGAGTTAGTGTCGGAGCTCGAGAGGCCCCTCACCATGACAATCCGCATCGGAATGCTGCTCTTCCCAAAGATCACCCAACTGGACCTGACCGGGCCGTTCGAGGTGCTCGCCCGCCTCCCGGACGTCGAGCTCGCGTTGCTCTGGCGCTCGCTCGAGCCGATCACGTCGAGCACTGGGCTCACGATTCAGCCGACCCGAACGCTGCGCGAGGCGCCCGCTTTCGACGTGCTCGTCGTGCCAGGCGGCGCAGGGGTCATCCCGCTCCTCCGCGACGCGGAGGTGATTGGCTTCCTACGTCGACAGGCAGAGACCGCGCGCTACATGACGGCGGTCTGCACCGGCTCGCTCTTACTCGGCGCTGCCGGGCTGCTCGAAGGTTACGCCGCGACGACGCATTGGGCGTATCACGAGCTGCTAGCTCGCTGCGGCGCGACAGCCGTCAAACAGCGCGTCGTCGTCGACCGCAATCGCATCACGGGTGGCGGGGTCACGGCCGGTATCGACTTCGCGCTCCGCTTAGTCGCCGAGCTGAGCGACGAGGACACCGCGCGCGCCATCCAACTCGGTCTGGAGTACGACCCGGAGCCGCCCTTTCGCGCGGGCACGCCAGCCCTGGCAGGCGAAGAGCTCAGCGCGCGCGTGCGACATTTGTTCGAGCCCTCACGAAAACAGTACGAGGACGAGTTAGACCGGCGACAGTAACGTCGCCACCATCTTGCGCGGCGTGAGCTCGATTTCTCGAGTCATGTACACGGCTTGTTCTGGCTCCGCGTTGAAGCCGCACGCGCGGTAGAAATCGACCGCCACTTGGTTGTCGGCTCCGACCCAAACGATGTCGACCCCCATACTCTGCATCCAACCTTCCATGTGCTTGAGCAGTGCACGCCCCGCGCCACGGCGACGCCAGTCCTTGCGCACGCCGATCTCGTACAGCAGCAGCTCGTGGCCGATGCCGGAGCGCAGCGGCAGGTGGATGCAGTACAAAAAGCCAACCACTACGTCTCCCTCGAGCGCCACCCAATGGAGGACCGCTGGGTTTGCCAAGTAGCGCTGCGCCATCACCGGCTTGAGTGGCTCCAAGGCGGCGCCGCGCCCGTCGAGATCGAAGTCCGCGTCCTCGCGCGCCAGCAGCTCGAGCGTCGCTTCGTCTCCCGGACCCAAACGCTTGATTGACAGACTCATTTTTCCATCGCCTCCTCGACTCGATCCGTACCTCGGGAGCGCCGCGCTTCCAACGGGCCTGATGTGACGTACGCGGCTGGCCGTGACTGGTTACTTACGGACGGGGAACTCCTCATGAAACGGGATATTTTCCGCGATCTCGTGCCAGGGCGCCTTGCAGCTCGTCCAAATTTGGGCGCCTGGCCGCGTTTCTGGCTCAGAGTCCAACGAGCCGACCGCGATGCTGAACGTCGGGCGACCGTCGCGCATGAATTGCAAGTTGGCGCCACACTCTCCGCAAAACGTGCGCGCCACGTCGGCTGACGAGCGGTAGCGCCGAATCAATTCCTCACCCGCGACGAACCGGAACGTCTCGGGCTCGAGGACTCGCGCGTAGGCACCGAAGGCCGAGCCATGCGCTTTCTGGCACATGCCACAATGACAATAAGTGATGTCGCTGATTCCGCCATCGAGCTCATAGCGAACGCGGCCACATAGACAGGATCCTTGAAGCACGGTCATCGGACTCTCCTTAGCATCGGTGTCTCGAGCAGGGGCGGCGTCCGGTAAGTTCTTTGGCGCCCCACGGCAACGGATCTCCGAAAAACGGCTAGCTCGCCCTCTCAATCGTCAGCGAGCTGTCGCTATTTTTGTTCGGAGGTGGTTAGGGCCTCGATCAGCTCAGTGAGCTCGCGTTCTGCGCTTGTGACATGCCGCGCTCGGCGGCGCAGCGCCAACGACCAGACCGACATGTCCACCAGCACGACTTCCGATGCTTCGCGAACATCTAGTCTTCAAGCTAAACCAAGCTCGTTGACGCCTCGGCGGTCGGGACGGCCGGAGGTTTAAATCGCGGGGCGATTCGACCGATTTACCGTGAGATTTCGACGGCAATTCGCGTCGAGCTGGCCGCGTAGCGTCGCGTGCGTTGCGAGCCTTCGCCCGCTCGCTACGCGGCCCAGCGGCGAAGGCATTGCCGCCCCTGGCCTGCCCTCCGTGGGGCCTCAAGACGGGTCAGACGTCCCGGATTGGGCGAAAATGTTGCCGAGCCTGCGTCCGTTGGCTCTGTAACCTGGCGCGTTCCCCATAGGTTGCGCTACCGTAACCTATCGGAATGCTTTTGGTTGCCTACGGGTTCAGAGGGCTGTGACGAATGAGCCCCGCCAACGACGATAGCTCAGAGTGGGAGACTTTCCCGCACGCTCCAATCGTGGAAGCGGTGGTGGACCTGCGTGCATCGCTGCCGAGCAGCGTCACGGCCGACACGCTCGCCACCCTGCACGATCGCATTCGAGGCGACTTCCCGCATAGGGAGACGCAAGTCGAGCTCGCTGCGACGGTCGTCTTTGCGGGTGGAGCGCCCGCAGCGTCCGGTCAACAGCGGCCCCACGGCTTTCGGTTCCTGACCGAAGATCGCAAGTGGATCTTCCAAGCGCGACTCGATGGCTTCACGGTGAGTCACCTGGCTCCCTACACAGACTGGAAGAACCTTAGGATCTGCGCGGCGGGACTATGGGAGCACTACCTGGCGGTTGCAAACCCCCTGGCAGTCGAACGCGTCGGGCTGCGATACATCAATCGGATTTTCATCCCGCTCGGTGCAAGCCTCTCAGATTACTTTGAACTGGAGCCGCGACTTGGTCCCGATTTGCCGCAAAACCTTGCCTGGTTTGGCGTGCAGGTCGCGATGGAAGACCCCGACGTCCCTGCAGTGGTGGTGATCCAGCAACGTCGCGACGCGGACTCTCCAGCGCACCCCAGCCAAGCCCCGATCGTCCTCGACATCGACGTATTCCGCGAGTGGCGACTCGATCCGAGATCAGACGAGGTATGGAGCTTGTTGGACTCACTGCGCAATCTCAAGAACAAGATGTTCTTCAACGCGACAACCGCCAAAGCGAAGGAGATGTTTCGATGACCGAACTCGCCCAATCCTACAGCGGGACGGGTGCTCCCTTGCGATGGCGCCAAAGCGTTGCCACGATTCTGGAGCCGCGCCGACAACACGACAAGTCTAGAGCGGTCGAAGACCAGGTGCGCGGTCTCGTCGCAGCAGCCGGTGACATTTCGTGGTCCGGCGACAAGACGAGATCGGTCGCGGCGCGCGAGACCCTTGTCCTCGGCGGCTCACTCTCCGTGCCAATCGTCCTGCAAGCTGTGGCAGCCCTTCCGCGCCCTGACGTGCAGGACGAAGCGATTACAATCCTGCGGTGCATCGCAGAGCAGGGGGCCGCATCTCAGCTACTCAAGTTTGCGAGCGCGCCCGACCTTGCGCCGCCGGCACGCGCCACGCTCGCGCGCGCGCTTGGTGTCGCCATTCTGACACCTCAGCTGGTGAAGGACGCGCTCCAGACGCTCACATCGATGCTGTCAGACCCGTCGGCGGAAGTGCGTGACGCAGCCGTGGCCGCGCTTTCCGATCGCGGCGGCAGCGAAGCAAAGCAAGCACTCCAGAGGGCGCTCCAGACGGAGAAAGCGGACTTCGTCCGTGCTGCGATCCGTGAAGCCATCTCGGAATGCTAACGAGCGAAGCGAGAAATCCAGGGCGGGATGAGCTTTCTTGTTCGCCTAGCAACGAAGTCAGCATGGCCCGGCGGCGAGCCGGATCGGGAACGAGCCCTCGCTGATTTTCAGCTGCGTGAGGGCGAAAACGGCCTCTCGCTCTGGGAATACGCGAGCGACACAGAACGCGATCTTGCCCTCGCAGCAATGGCTTGTGAGCGAATCGACCGCGGCGGCAAGATTGACAAACTCGATTTCATGACCATTCGCCGCGAAACCGTCGAGCGTTTCGGGATCGTCAAGCAAACGCCTGGTGAAACACCGCTGCAGACAGCAAACGACAAGCTGCACCGCGAGCTCCAATGGTCTCCGTCCGCACTCCGACAATTGGCGGAGACCCTCTTCGACGAGCAGCATTCGGTAACGCGAAAGGCAAAGGGAGACGTCCGGCAACTGCTTCTAGGCTTGGACCTCAACGCGGTAACCAGCACGGCTGTCAAAGAGACTTTGGGAGTCGAGCGCGCGAAAGAGAAGAAGTAGACACGACTGACGGTCCCGATGGTTCTGGGGTCGATGCGCTGGATGGGTCACTGCAGTGCCCATAGCTTCGTTGATGCGTAGCGACGCGCTCGCCGTTGGCAAATATTTCCACGATCGACGGCGTCGCTCGTACCTCGACCCGGTGGTGCACGAGCTGATACGGCACGCTGTAGTAACGGCGCTCGAGCTCGATGTGATAGTCGATGTTGCCGCGAGCAGCGCGCCGCTCCGCGAGCTCATAGCGAACCACCGGCAGCGCTCAGTCGTCGCTATTTTTGTTCGGGGCCGTTTAGGACCTAGCCCCCGGAACGAGCTTTGGACCGGCGCGTGGAACGAAGCTTGGGACGCGCGCTGGCTACCCCAGGCCCTCCCGGAGCATGGCGTACAGATCCGTCACGCCGGGATCGTGCCCTGCTTGCATGAGGAGCGTGGTGACCTGTCCACGATGATGCGTCTGATGGTTGAAAAGCTGGGAGGTGATCCACCAGAGGGGCACCTCGAACGGTACGCCTCTACGAATGAAGCGAAAGGGCGCCGCCAGACGCTCGACGGTGATCTGCCCGACCCACGACTCGATGGCCGCGTCCGTCGCGCCGCGCTCGCGCCGTAGCTCGTCGAAGTCTGCGTAGAGGTCCTGCTCGAGCGCGTGGATGCCACCGGGGCCGAGCGCGTCGCCCTCCAAGACCACGCCTTCCAGACGGCCCATCCAAATCCGGTCGGCGACGAGCAGGTGGTTCAGCGTCCCATGAATGGACTTGAAGAAGGCCCCGCGGTCTCGCTTGCGCTCCTCGTCACCCAGCGTAGACGCGACGGCGTAGATTTTCTCGTTCATCCAGCGGTTGTAACGGGCGAGAGCGCGGTACGAGTCGGAGATCATGGTCGTGGGTAGATTCTAGCGTGGGTTTCCGCGTCACTTCTGAAAAATTGTGTGCTCGCCCTCCCGTGCAAACGGCTCTTCGATCACGAGCTCTCCGTTGCTCGAGAAGCGATACGGAAAGGTCACGACGATCGAATAGTCGTCCCGGTGATCGAGGTGAATCGAAACGCCGGCTTGCTGCTCGAGCTTGCCAGGGGGCACGGTCAGCACGGGCTGTACGAGCGCGGTCGCCTTCAATTCACCGCGCGTCGCGCCATCGCGAAAGCTCCTTTCGAATTCGGCGACCAGCTCGGGAGTGAGCGAGCCACTGTCCACGACCCAACCGCCAATCTGCGTGATTTGGCTGTCAGCGGAAAGCGTGCTCCCGAACGGCTGAAGCGCGTGGTGCTCAATCAACATCTGCTCCGCGGAAGGCAGCACGGCACTCATCAGCGCTTCACAGTCGTCCTTACAGCTCGTCATCGGTTCTAGGCCTGATTTCTAGCACGATTGCGCGCCTGCTCGAGCTAGCTGGTGCGCGGGCGGAGCCTGCCCAGCACACAGAGTGGGATTGGCAGCCTTGAAGGACCATGGCACTTTGGCAAGATGCGGTTTAAGGCAGGCGGGTCGAGCTTTGGGCTTTTGTCGGTGCTGTTCTTGCTGAGCGCGTGCGGCGGAGGCAGTAACGCGAGCGGCAGTGCGGGTCAGAGCAGCACGAGCAGCGGCGGCTCGAC
>DATHOI010000166.1:0-8127 GCA_035485095.1 Polyangiaceae bacterium
CTCCGGACTTCCGCTCATCTTCCGCACGGAGAGCCAGTGCTGCAATTGAGTCGCCAATACCGCGGAGAGCACCCCGACCACTCCCGCCGCGGATTGGGCGAGAGACGACGGGAACCAGTTGGGATCGGGGGTCTGCTGTAACATTGGCGCCGTTCGACGGCGGGCCGCTGAGCTCGTCGAGCTCGAGGGCACGGTATGCAGGTGTGCGTTCGGGCCCCGATGTTCCGCTTCGCGCGGCTCCAGCGGCCCTTCGCGCGCCGCGCGTCATCGGCTGGCTCACCCTTTTTCGCACCACGCCCCAGTGGATTCGAACCACTGACCTACGGCTCCGGAGGGCCGCGCTTTCCGCACAGTTTTGTCGGGAAACACGCGAATTCGGGGCGCCTTTGTCCAGCTCGTTTCCCGTCCCGAGGATTGCCCGTAATGACGACGTCATTGCGCCGTGCTATCTTGATGTCATGAGCACAGCCAGTAAGCCCCAAGCGCGGCCACGTGAGACGCTGAACATCCGCATTCGTGCCGAGGAGCGGGGCCTGATTGATCGGGCTGCCGCTGTGCGAGGAACCAACCGGACGGATTTCATTCTGGACGCTGCGCGGCGCGCCGCCGAGGACGCCTTGCTCGATCAATCCCTGATTTCGGTGGGCCCCAAGGCGTACGCCGAGTTCATTGAGCGCCTCGATGCGCCGGCAAAGCCCAACGCGAGGCTCCGTCGCACGATGAAGCAGCCATTGCCCTGGAAAGTGGGGTGAAGCTCTCCGCCCCCGAGCCACTCGATCCCGAGCATCAACTGCGGGGCTTTGCTTGTGGAGAGCCGGTCCTCGATGAATGGCTCCAGCGTCGTGCTCGCGCAAATCAGTTGACCGGTGCTTCGCGTACATTCGTTAGCTGTGAGGCTGGCGCTGTAGTCGCTTACTACGCGCTGGCATCGAGCGCTGTCACCGTCGCGACGGCGCCGGGTCGTTTTCGCCGCAACATGCCCGATCCGATCCCCGTCGTCGTCCTTGCCCGCCTCGCGGTGGCGAGGTCGCACCACGGCCAGGGCGTTGGCCGGGCGATGTTTCAAGACGCCGCACGGCGAGTGATCCACGCGGCCGATGCGATCGGTATTCGCGGTCTCATCGTGCACGCCTTGTCCAAGGATGCGGCCGCATTCTACTTGCGGTTGGGTTTCGATGCCTCGCCGCTCGATCCGATGATCCTGATGGTCACGCTAGCGGACTTGCGGGCGGCGTCGTCTTGAGCCCAGCTATTGCCCTGAAATCTTTGGCGCACCCCAGTGGATTCGAACCACTGACCTACGGCTCCGGAGGCCGTCGCTCTATCCAGCTGAGCTAGGGGTGCGAGGTTTGTTTGCGGCGTGTTTCTCGCACGCTCGGGGGCGACGGGCAAGGGTTGCGGAGCGCGCTGGGCGGTGGCGTGCGGCGGGCGCGTTTTGTGCGGGTTTCATAGGCCACTCTGTTCGATCCAGCGCCAGGGTAGGGTGCCGTGGGAGAGCGCCCAATCATTGAAGCGTTTGAGCGACCAGCCTTGCTCGTCGACCTTGCGTTGTTTGAGGCGCGTGACTTCGAGTTTGCCGAGCAGGTAACTCATGGGCACGGTGGGCATCATCGTGTACCAATTCACGTCGCCTTCGGCGCGGCCGCGAGTGAAGCCCATGTGTTTCATCAAGTGCTTGACCGCGCCGTCGTAGCTGAGCTCGCCGGTTTGCAAGCCGCAGTCGATCAGGATGCGGTGCGCACGCCACAGCGCGTCGTTCAATTGATTGAGACGCGAGACGGGATCCGAGACCACGCCTTGGTCGACCGCCATCTGCTCGCACCACAGGGTCCAGCCTTCGTAGAACACCGAATGCGCAAACAAGCGCCGCAGTTTGCTGGGGTGACGGTTGGCCGTGCAAAATTGCAAGTGATGGCCGATGTACGCTTCGTGCGCGCACGTGAGGGACACTCCGAAGTGCTGCCGAATTTCGGCGGCCTTCTCCGCTTTCGTGCTGCGGATCAGGCTCAGATCGTTGACCCAAAAAATCCCAGTCTGGTCGCGGTCGTAGCAACCAGGTTGCGAGTAGGCGGCGGTCGGAAACTGATGCCGCAAGAAATCGGGCACGAGCAAGACGTGCAAACGCTCACCCTTGGGTAAGCTGACCACGTTTGCTTTTCGAAACGCTTCGCGCACGCGCCGCGTCTCGAACTCGTACTCTTCGAACAAGCTCGGCCGCGCTGGGCGCCACGCCTGCGCGGCGCGCTCCAGAATGGCGCGCGGTTTGCCGCGCCCGAGCTTGCGCGCTTCGACGGCCATCTCCGCTTCAATCCGGCTGACCAACGTGCGGCCCAGCGCGGCTGCTTCACGCGCGCCCAAATCCCAACCCAAACGCTCGCGGATCAAGGCTTCGAAACGCTCCCGCCCGACTGAGAATCCATTCGCCGGGCCTGGCTCGAGGCGTGCAATGTGCGCCGCGTACTCGGAAAATGCGGCTTTCGCGCGGGCAAGTGCCGTGGCGATGCGCGGTGCTGAAGCGCACTTCGTGCGCTTCAGTGGCTCGGCGATCGCGTCCAGCAAGCTCGGTGCGCCGGCACAACTTTGCTCGGCCATCCGCGTCCACACGGGAATCGGCGCGTCGAGCATTTCCGCGCTGCTCGCCAAGTACGCGGGCAGTTTTTGGACGCGCGAGAAAATCGCACTGGCGACGGGCTTCAGATCATCGGCGTGCTTGACGACCAGGCCGTGCACGCTGCCGAGCGCGCCGGATGCCCAGCGCTCGGGGTTCTTGCGAAAATCGCCGCGCTCCATCGACCACACTTCGGTGCGGAGCTCTGCCAAGAGCGCGCGCCTATCGAGCCAAGCGTCGCCGCGGAAATCGACTTCAGGTAGGCTTTCTATTTGGGCTAGCGTTTCACGGAGTAGCTTTTCATGCGCACGAAACAGCGCGAGCGTCGGCCGCTCGAGCTCAGCGTCGAATTCATGACGCCCGGTGCTCGAACCGTAGCTCGGAAAGCGTTGGAAGGTTTGCTCGACGTAGCTTTCGGCTGCCGTCACGAAGGCCTTCACTGAAGCGTTGCTCGGCGTGGGTCGGGTTTTGCGGAGGGCCATCGACCAAGATTTCCCGGCTCGCGCGCGTCACGCAAGTCGAAGCGTCAATTGCGTGACAAAACGCCCACTCGGGTGACGCGCCGGCAAGAACTTCTGCGCGCACACTGGCTCGTAGCGAAATATCTTTCCATGTTCGTCAGAAGCCGGCATTCGACTAATCATGCTGACTCGTCGCGCTTTGCCCGCGCTGCTCGCAGCGGGCGCCGCACAGCTGCTGGCGCCTTCTGAGCTCCGAGCGCTCCCGTCACGCGAGCTCTTCACGCTCGGTCGCAGCAAGAATGCGAACGTCGTCAAATACGCCGTTCGCACCGGTCGTGACGGGCAGCTCGACGCAGCGGACCCGGTGGAGGCCTATTGGTTGATGCTGGCGGAAGATGGCCGCCGTGAAGAATTGACCTGGACGGAGCGCCGACTGGCTTACGGCTTTTCAATTTCGGATCCGAAGCACGGCGGCTTCACGTTGCACTTGGCGGCCTGCTCGGAGCGCGCGCTGCGCGTTCGCCCGGCGAACGGTGGCTACCACGCGGAGCTCGAGATCGCAGGGCAGACCGCCACGCTACGGCGCATCTTCGTCCGCACGGAGGGCGGCTTGCTCATCCCGCACGTCCGTTACGTCGAGATCTCCGGCCTGGACGCGGCTGGCCGAATCGTGAGCGAGCGCATCACTCCGCGCTGAGCGCGTCGCTTGGCGTCGAAGCATGCTGTCGACGCTCGAAGAGCACCAAGCTGCGTCCCGAGACGCTCGTTTGTTGCTTAGCCTTCTTCTTCAAAGAAGCGGCGATCTGTGAGAGCAGCGCAGGATGTAAGCCAGGGCCGACCTGCGTGCCGCCGATGGCCGCGAGGCTCAGCGTGGTCAATGGCACCACGACCTCACGCCCTTGACGATCGAACGCGCGAAAGGCGCCGCGCTCGATGTCCGCGGCGTTGAACATGTTCATCTTGTTGCGATCGAAATCGTCGCAAATGCGCTGCAGAGTCTCGACTGGGGCGGCACCACGACAAGTGATGACGAAGTCGTCTCCGCCGATGTGTCCGAGCCGCGCGTCTTCTCCCAGCCGACTGGCGCCGAGCTCCAAGGTGTGTGCTGCCAGGCGGATGAAGTCGTCTCCCGACAGGAAACCGTACGCGTCGTTGAACTCCTTGAAGCGATCCAAGTCAGCGTAAATCACGGTGAAATCCCCGTGCTCGGTCAGCTCGAGCAGCCAGCGTGTGATGGCCCGGTTACCGGGTAGCCCGGTCAATGGGTTGGCCCCTGCGGCATTCTGAATCTCGAGCTCGGCGGAGCGCACGATCAATTGCTTCATGGTCACGGTGCCGAGGAAGCGCCCTGCGGCATCGGTGACGACCACGGGGTCGTACAGGTCGTCGTGCAACCGCTCGGTGGCGAGCCTTGCCAGAGTCGTCACGTGCGTGCCCTCGTCGACCCGCAAGAAGTGGACCTTGGCGATATCGTCGATCGGGCGGCGACTAAATAGCGAGTAGCCCACGGGCCCGCCGGTGCGGCCGTAGAATTGGGAGCGAGTCACGAGGCCAACGGGTAGGCTGCCCTGAACGATCACGACTTCGTCCAGGCTCGGTTCGTGTCGGTAGTCATTGTCGAGCTCGGAGCAGCGCACACTTTGCGCGTCCACGGAGCGGCACGCGCTGACCATTCGCCCGACCGTTTCGTCGAGCTCGTTGCGCGGCGAGTCTTCGCGACGGAGCAGCGTCTGAATGCGTTGTGCCAAGATGGGCTCGAGCGGCATCGGGTGAGGCTTCGGCTTTTCGAACAAGAAACCCTGGGCGTAGCGCACGCCGAGCCGTACCAGCACCTGCAGCTCCTCCCACAGCTCGACGCCCTCGGCGACCAAGCGTGTGTCGATGCTGGCGGCCAAATCGACCAGCGAACGCACGAGCCGCTGCCGGTATGAATCCAGATGCACGCCTCTCACGATCTCGCGGTCGAGCTTCAAGAAATGTGGCGTGCAACTGAGCAACGTCACGAGGCTCGAGTGGCCGCTGCCGAAGTCGTCGAGCGCGATCTGAAAGCCTTGGTTCACGTAGTGTCGGATCAGACGCTCGAACTGCGGGTAGTCGCGAACGGATTCGCGCTCGGTGACTTCGATCACGATTCTTTTCTGATCGATGTCGTGACTCTGCAAGAGCGAGCTGGTGAAGCCCGCGACGAAGCGCGGGTCGCTCAAGATCTGTGGGCTGACGTTCAAGAAGAAGCGTAAATTGCGGAGCTCCGCGCTAAGGGTGCTGATCGCTTCGACGGCGGTGCTGCGGCACGCATACTCGAGGTCCCAAGCGAGGCCGCACTGCTCGGCGCTGTCGAAGGCCTGTTGAATCGGCAACGAGGGCGAGTGGAAGCGCGACAAGAGCTCGTAGCCGAGCGGCATTCCCGCGCGCAGATCGACGATCGGTTGAAAGTAGGTCACGAGCGAGCGGTTCGCGATCGCCCGCCTGAGCTCGTGTTCGAGCGACGCGCCCGTCTTCGAAGCCGGATCAGATGTCGCCAGCAATATGCCGTTCATGAGCGCTCCCGTGAATCAGTCGGAACCTTCAGCACAGCACGAGATGGTACTCGGCGTCTGTTTCAGATCGCGCTCATTGTCGTGAGCACCGTCACACGCGCGTCATGGACACCGACCGCGCCAAGGACCGGGTGCCAGGCCCTGCGCGCTTGGGAAAGGCTACTGAATCAGCAATGAATTCAAGACCAATCGCCGCTCGACGAGCACCGCGAGTGTCGTCGTTTCGTTACGCCTTCGTCGCGCAAATTTGGGCAACGGTGGCTCCGGCGTCGCGGGCGTAGTAGCTGGTCTGCCGGGTGGGTTTGCGGAAGCCTCGTCATGATTCGGATCTCTTCTGGCTCGCGTGCTGTGGCTCTGCTCCTAGTCGCGGTTTCTGCTGCGCTCAGCGCGCTCGCTTGCGGCTCGTCGAATTCGCCGTCTGGCGCTATCGGCGATAGCGGGGCTGCGCCAGGGCGGGGCGGCGCGCCTGGAGACGCGAGCGGCGGCGTTGCGGGCGCAGTGAGTAGCCGAGGCAACGTTGCGTTCGGCGGTAGCGCGGGCATGACGGACAACGTCGGCTGTTCGGGCGCAGAAAGCGCGGGCAGCGCTGGCAGTGGTGGCACCCCTGGCAGTGCGGGTGTGGCTGAGATTGGCGGCGCGTCGAGCACCGCCGGCGCGTCGAGCACCGTCGGCGCTGGCGGCGGGTCCAGCGGAAGCGGCGGTGCCGCTGGCAGTGGTGGCACCCTCGACAGCGCGGGTGCCGGCGCGGGCGTCGTTGCGTTTGCGACGTGGCCTGGCCAAAATCAAGTCGCGACCGTCGACGACGCGGGCATCTTCGTGGGCAACCTCAGCGGCCTATTTTACGAGCCGGCCTCAGGCAGCGCCCCGACCGCGCTGTGGGCCATTCTCAGCGCGCCAGCCACACTCTATCGTTTGCTCTGGGACGGCACGGTCTGGACACCGGATACGAGCGACACCTGGACCGCCGGCAAGAGCATCGTCTACACGGACGGCATGGGCAGCCCGGACTCGGAAGGCGTGACCAAGGCCGCGGCCGGCTCAGCGGGAGTGTACGTCGCGTGCGGGCATGACAACGACAACAGCGGCGTGCCCCGACTGAGCGTGCTGCTGTACGACGACACCGCGGCCGGCGACACACTGACCGCGAGTATGGAATGGGATCTGACGCGAGAATTCCAATTGCCGGTGGGCGACGCCAACCTCGGACTCAAAGCCATCGCTTGGGTGCCCGACACGTACTTGGTCGCCAAAGGGTTCTTCGACGAAGGCTTCGGCACCCCTTACGACCCCGCGATGCACCCGAACCACGCGGCTGGCATTTTCTTCGTCGGCTTAGCAGAAAATGGCGGCATCTACGGCTACGCGCTCAATCACACGGACGGCTCGTACACGCGCGTCGCGACGATCAGCAGCGGCAATCCGTCGATCGCGGAGCTGTCGTTCGATCGCGACGTCGGCTACCTGTGGGCCGTGTGCAACGACACGTGCAACGGGCGCAGCAACGTGCTCGACATCGACACGCGCGCGGGGTCGCCCACGCTCGGCAAGTTCTACATTCGTCAGGGCTTCGAGCGCCCGAGCACGCTGGGCAACTTCGACAACGAAGGCTTCGCTATCGCGCCCGAGAGCAGCTGTGTGAACGGCTTCAAAGACGTGTTCTACGCAGACGACGGCAACGACGCGAATCACTCCATTCGTGCTGATTCGATTCCGTGCGGACCGTTTCTCCCCTGAAACAAAAGGGCCCGGCGTATTTCGCCAGGCCGCGCGGTCCGTCATTCGTTTGCCAATTCGATGTCTTATGCGCGTTCGCTAAACTCTGACTCGATGCGACCGTTCTAGGGCCTTGCTATGCGATCCAAGCCTAAAGACGTATTCGCAGATTCGGATAACGTAGAAACGCTGCCGGCCGACGAGCTGCCGCTGGAAACGCCTACGCCGGTTTCCGACGGCTGGGACAGCGAGGCGCCAACGGCCGTGCACGCGCTCCGCCCGCTCTTTGCCGGGCCGCCGCGTCTCCCGACGCCCTGATTTGCGGACGCAGATTTCCGCGTTCTCTGCTGCTTGGGGTCTGACACGGATTGCGAGGGGCACGGCCGGGCACTACGGTTTCCGCCATGCAGGTCGTGATCGTTCCGTGCCTCAAAGACAATTACGCGTACGTCCTCTTGGCGCCTGGGTCGAAACGCGCCGTGGTGGTCGATCCGGGTGAAGCAGAGCCGGTCGCGCGGGCGCTGCAGGAGCGCGGCCTCGAGCTGGGCGCAATCTTGGCGACGCATCACCACCCCGACCACGTGGGCGGTAACGCGGAGCTGGTGCGACGGTTTCCATCCAGCAAGGTGTTCGGCCACGCGTCGGATCGCGGGCGCATTCCCGCGCAGACCGAGTTCTTGGAGCACGGGGCGGCGTTCGACGTCGAGGGCTTGTCGTTTCGCGCGCTGCACATTCCCGGACACACCCTGGGCGCGCTGGGTTATGCGGGTGAAGGCGCGGTCTTCACGGGTGACACGCTGTTTGCCGG
>DATHOI010000167.1:0-10069 GCA_035485095.1 Polyangiaceae bacterium
CGAGAGCACGTGTTGCGCGATACCCGCGATGTCCGACAAACGATCGCGGAGAGCGGGCAGCAAGATCGTGAACGCGGACAGCCGGTAATAGAGCTCGGCCTTGAGATCGTGACTCGAGACGCGCCGCCTCGTGGCCGCGACGATGCGGGCACGAAACGGCAAGTCGACCTGACCGTCGATGCGCCGAAACTTTCGTGTCTCGAGCATGCGCAGCACCTTGCCGTGCAATGCGTGCGGAAGCTCGGCGAGCTCACTGATGAACAGCGTCCCTTCACCGGCGAGTTCGAACTGGCCAGCACGGCGGTTTCGCTCGTCACCCGAGTCAGTGCCGAACAGCTCGACGTCGAGCAGCGGTTCGGGAATTGCTCCGATGTTGAGCGGGATGTACCGGCCTGCCGGTGACCCGAGCGAGTGAATGGCTTCGGCCACCAGTCCTTTGCCCGTGCCGGTTTCGCCGAGGATCGTCACGGAAAGCTCGGGGTAGCGCGCCACCGTCTGCATCTGATCGCGCACGGCGCGAATGCTCGGAGTGTCTCCTAGAATCTTTGCTAGCTCTGCGTTTGCTGGACTCGAGCCCGACGTGGGGCTCGTTGCCGCGGCTCTGCCCTCGAGCAAGGAGCGCAGGCGTGCGTCGAGAGCGCTGCCGATGATCGGCTTCTCCAGCACGTCGCTGGCGCCTTGATGGATCGCTCGCACCGTGGTTTGCACGTTGAGGTATCCCGAAAGCAGTACGGTGACGGGTCGTGTTTCCCGCTGTGCGAGCTCACCGAGCACGCGCACGCCGTCTTGGCCGGGCATCTGAAAATCGATCACCAGCGCGTCGAATTCGCTCTCGTGCAGCGCGCGCAGCGCGGCTTCGCCATTCGTGGCGGTCTGAACCTGCCATCCGAGTTGAACCAGCTCACGGCTCAACCCACGCAGGTACTGTTCTTCATCGTCGACCAGCAATACTCGAAGCGTCACGTTGCAGCTCCCAGGGCGCCGGCGGGGCGCATTGACTCGTCACGAGACAACCGAAGAAACGAACCGCCTCGGCATGTGCTCGTGGGTGAAGCGGATCGAATTGGAGGTTCCTGTGTCATCGCGTGTCGCGTCCCCGAGCGATGGCCCCTGTTTTGGGACCACATTGGCCAGAAGCTCGAGTGTACGGAAAATACGCTCGCCTTAAAAGGCAGTCGGTCACTCTAGCGCGCACTCGCCCTCGGAATTTCAATGCCATCGGCGTAGTCGAGAACGCGATCGTGTTGATCTCGTCTCGTCGTTCCGCGAAAATGACTATCGACTACGCGATATTTTGGGCAGGCTGTGCCGTTAGGAGTCGCGCGCGCGAAGCGTCCGCCTTGGGCACGGAGATACGGAACGTGCTGCCTCGCCCGACTTCAGACTCGAGCTCGATGCTGCCGCCCAGCGCGAGTAACATTTCGCGTACCAGGGACAACCCCAAACCAGTGCCCGGTGAGTGGCGTCGAGGCATTGATTCGCCTTGGAAGAATGGCTCGAACACCGAGGCGCGCAGCGCGGGCTCGATGCCCGGCCCCGTGTCTTCGACCTGCAGATCGCAATGATCGGCCCGTGCTTGGACGCCCACCGAAATTCTACCTTTTTCGGTGAACTTCAGCGCGTTCGCGATCAGATTCACGAGCACGAGGCGCATCAGTCGCGAGTCGCTTTCGAAGCTCATCACTTCCGGCAGGGCGAGCAGCTCCAAACGCAGCCCCTTGGCCTCGGCTTGCGGGGAGAAGTCGTCGACCACGCTCTGAACCAGCTCCCGCAGATCGAAAGTCTCGACGCACAGCTCGAGGCGCCCGCTTTCGATGCGTGCATATTCGAGCAGAGACTGGATGGTGTCGGTCAACCGGGACAAAGACCGTTTCATTCGCACGATGAGCTGCTGCTGCGGGTCGTTCAAGGAGCCATGATGCGCGCCTGCTAACCGGTCGAGCTGTAGCTGCAATGCTCCGAGCGGCGTGCGAAGCTCGTGAGAGACTAGTCTCAAGAGGCTGGTCTTGAAGCGACTGGCGAGCTCGGCCTGCTCTAGAGCTTCGGTCAGCGTTTGGAGCAGTGACTCGAGCTGGCGCTTTCGCTCGGCGAGCTGCACGGCGAGCTCGCCCACGTCGAATTCGCGAGTAGTCAGCTCCTCGCGCAGCACGGCGCGGGCCCGACGCGCACTGATTAGGTTCCTCGCCCGTGCCACCAGCTCGGGCATCGTGAACGGTTTGGTGAGCCAATCTTGGACGCCACCTTCCAGTGCGCGCACGCGCAGCTCGGTGTCGTCTCGTGCGGTCAGGACCAAGACAGGAATGTCTCGCAGCGTCTGCTTGTTGCGTACGGCTTGGATGAATTCGTCTCCGCTCATGCGCGGCATCATGAAGTCCGTGACGATCAGATCGGGTGTCAAAAACTCCAGTCGAGCGAGCGCTTGCGGGCCGTCGAACGCCGACGCCACCTGAAACTCGCCGGACAAGCTGGAACACACGAAGCGATTCATGTCGGGGTTGTCCTCGACCACGAGGATCAACGGCAAATCCGTCGCCGGGTCGAGCGCGCGATCGTTCGTTGGTCGCGGCTTCAGAGCCAGCATTTCCGCGCTGCTCGAGCTCGGTAGACTTTCGCGCTCGCTGTCGACTTGTTGTTCCGAGGGCTCGACCGGTAGTCGCACGACGAAGCGCGCGCCACCTTCCAAGGAGTCCTCGACGATCACGGAGCCCTCGTACGCCGCCACGAACTCTCGGACGATCGCCAGCCCGAGGCCCGTTCCGCCGAACGCTCGATTGGGTTTGCCGTCGAGCTGCCGGAAGCGTTCGAAGACCAGCTCTCGGTCCTCCTTGCGAATTCCGGGACCGCTGTCGTCGACCGTCAGCACGAGCTCGGGCTGTGCCGCGTGTCGCTCCGCGGCGTCCACGAGCCGAACACGAAACGCGACCCTCCCACCGCGTGGCGTGAACTTGAAGGCGTTCGCCAGGAGATTCATGGCAATGCGCTCTAGCTTCGGCGTGTCGAGCAAGAACGGCTGGCGCAGGCGAGGCAGGTCGACCTCGTATTCGACGCCCAAATCTTTAGCCAGCTCGCGAAAGTTGCTGGCAAGCGTCCGGATCAAGCGGCCCGCGTCGGTCGGTTTGCGATTCAGCTCGACGCCCACCGAATCGACTCGCGACAGCTCGAGCAGATCGCTCACGTGACCGAGGAGCAGCTGAGCGTTGCGCTCTACCATGGTCAGCGCGGCGCGTTGTTCGTCGCCGAGGCTAGGCGTTTCGCGGAGCTTCTGCACTGGTCCCAAAATGAGGGTGAGCGGGGTGCGTAGCTCGTGGCTGAGATTGGCGAACATCTGAGCCTTGAGCTCCGAAAGCTCCTGCGAGCGCGAGTACGCCGAGGACAACTGCTCGACCTTGCTGGCAAGCTCGGTTTCTCGCTGCCGTGCCGTTTCCTCTCTCTCTGCAAGCGTCGCTGCTCGCAGTACGAGATCGCGTAGCAGGACGACCACGCCGACGGCGCAGAGTGCACTGAGCGCGAGCAGCGTTCCATGCAACCAGAGGTCGGCGTGGAAGATGTCGAATGCGTCGAGGATGTGAGCGATACCGCTGAGCGCGACGAAGCAGGCGAACGGTAGGTACGCAGCTCGGTAGTAGCGAGTCTGAAGCCTACGCAGATAACTCAACGCCACAGCGACTGACAGGCATGCCGCGCCAATCACCAGGTTCGACGCCTCGGCGAGGTTCAGCTGCCAGACATGGGCGTCACTTCGAGCAATCAATTCGACGGACGAGAGCATTCGGCTTCAGTCGGCGGAGGCGGGCCGTGAAAGTGTAACCGCGTTCGTGGCGCCTCGGGAAACGCCGTCGTCGCGTGACGCAGCGCAGCTCGCGAGGTGTGCGGCCTCTCGCGCGATTCTAACGACGAAAACACGGCTGTTGCAGTTCGCCTCACCGCTTCAGGCGACCCGCCAATGGCAGAACGACACATTGCGAATAGCTTCGGAAGTTCTTGCGACTTGGTCGTGCGTCCGCGTACGTTCTGAAGACGAAGGGGATTCGTCCTTGCAGAAGCAATCGGAGCGTTTGTGAGACCGTCGATCCTTTTCCTACCAGATCCCGACGACCGGCTGCGGCAAGAGCTGGACGCCTTGGGTGTGGGGTCCGTCACGGCGTCGCAGCCCGACAGTGCGAACGAGGTCGATCTCGTGCTGATCGATCCGAAACGTCTAAGGCAGGACGTGGCGGTTCTTCGTCGGGGCTTCGAGGAGACGCACCCCGGCGTGCCCGTCGTGGTGGTTGGTGATGCCGGGCTCGAATCGGCGATTGCCGCGATGCGTGCTGGCGCAGCCGACTACGTCGAAGCGTCGGCGCCTGCCGGAGAGATCGCGGCGGTTGCGCGGCGTTTGGTCTCGGAACGAGCGATCGTCAGCAGTCTAATGGCGGGTCACGAGGCGAGCAGCCACGCTTCGGAATTGGTCGGTAAGAGTCCGAAGCTGCGCGAGCTGCGTGAGCGCGTTGCGCAACTCGCGACGTCGGACGTGACCGTGCTGATCTCGGGCGAAACGGGCACTGGCAAAGAGCTCGTCGCGAACTTGTTGCACACCAACGGCGCGGGTAAGCGGGGGAGCTTCGTCGTCGTGGGCTGCTCGACGATCCCCGCCTCGCTCGCAGAGAGTGAGTTGTTCGGTCACGTGAAGGGCGCGTTCAGCGGTGCGGTCTCGGCCCACACCGGGCTCGTGCGTGCGGCCCACGGCGGGACGCTCTTTCTCGATGACGTGGGCGCGTTGTCCTTGGACTTGCAGGCAAAGTTGCTGCGCGTGCTGCAGCAGCGAAGCGTGCGACCCATCGGCTCGACTCAGGAAGTTGCTGCGGACTTTCGACTCATTGCCTCGACCTCGGTTCCGCTCTCGGAATTGGTCAAAACGGGAGCTTTTCGGGAAGATCTGTATTATCGGCTGGCGGTCGTCGAGGTGAGCGTGCCCCCGCTGCGCGACCGAGAGCATGATGCGCTGCTTCTGGCAGAAGTGTTCTTGCAGGAAGCTACTGCTCGCGCCGGCAAGACCGTCCGTGCTCTGTCCACCGCGGCGGCTCGCGCCCTATTGGCTTACCGTTGGCCCGGCAACGTACGCGAGCTCAAGAACGCGCTCGACTACGCCGTGACGGTCGCAGAGTTCGACCACCTGAGCGAGAGCGATCTGCCAGAAGCGGTGCATGCGCGCCGCAGCTACCCGGGCGACTCACGCGGCGACGACCCGCGCTGGTCAGCCGTCGAGCGGCAACACATCGAAGCAGTGCTCCGCTCGGTGGACGGAAATCGTGCGCGCGCGGCGCGCTTGCTGGGCATCGATCGTCGAACGCTGCACCGAAAGCTCGATCGCCTGGCGATCGACGTCCCACCGCGCAGTCGCCCCAGCTCGGGCAGCGCGTCCGTTCCGAGCAAGTAGCCGGTCAGGGCGCGCGTCGCGAATTTGCCCGCGCTGGCCTGGGAAGCGTCGGGTCAGCCCGTGACCTGGTAGCGCTTCATTTTGCGATACAGCGTGACGCGGTCGATGCCCAATTGGCGCGCTGCTTCCGAGCGGTTCCCGCCGGTTTCTCGCAGCACGCGTTCGATGTGCGCGCGCTCCAGCGCGTCCAGGTCGACACGGTTGTAGTCTCCGCGTGACTTGTGTGCCTCGCGCACGCGCGCGGGGAGCTCGGAGAGCTCGAGCGTTTTGCCGCGGGACAACGCGATGGCGGCGCGGATTCCGTTCTCGAGCTCGCGCACGTTGCCCGGCCAGGTGTACATGAGCAGCGCTTGCTTCGCCGCGTCGCTCAACACACGCGGCGCGCTTGCGTTGGAGAAGCTGCCCAGGAAATGTTCGGCTAACTCGATGACGTCGTTGCCACGCTCGCGCAGCGCGGGCAGATCGAGCTCGAATGCGCTGAGCCGGAATAGGAGGTCGTTTCGGAAGTGCCCCGAGTCCGCAAGATCTCGCAGCCGAGCGTTGCTTGCCGCGACGATACGCACATTCCTCGCAACTTCCTCCACCGTGCCGAGCGGGCGGACGCTGCGTTGTTCGATGGCGCGCAGCAGTCGGGCCTGCAGGCCAAAGGGCATGGCGCCAATCTCATCCAAGAACACCGTGCCTCCGTCGGCGTCTCGGAATACACCGTTGTGACTGCGGGCCGCGCCCGTGAATGCTCCCGAGGCGTGACCAAAGAGCTCGCTCTCGATCATTTCACCAGAGAGAGCCGCACAATTCAGGGCCAAAAATGGCCCGCCGCTGCGCTCGCTCAGCGCGTGAATCGCGCGTGCAAAGAGCTCTTTCCCCGTTCCGGTCTCGCCGGTGATCAAGACGGGAGCGCGATTGTTGGCGAGCAGCCGCACGCGATCGGTGACGAGCCGTATCGCGTCGCTCGACCCGATGACGCCGGGTAGCGGCAGGCCCGAGCCTGACGCGGAGTCTGCGAGCCGGAGCACGCGCGCCGAGCGCCGACGCCGCTCCAGCGCGCGACCGACGGCGTCGCGTAGATCAGAGAGCGAGAAGGGCTTGGCCAAGAAATCCGAAGCGCCGGCGCGAAGCCCGAGCGATACGGCGCGTGTGTCTCCGAACGCCGTCATCAAGATGACCGGCAGATCGGGCCGGTTGCCGGCGATCTCCGCGCACAGCTCGAGCCCGCTCTCGCCCGGCATGCGAATGTCCGTGACCACGATGTCGACGTCCGAGTGCGAACGAGCAGTGCGAGCGTCGGGACAAACCGAAGCGTCGTAGCCCAAATCTCGAAGCGCTCCTGCTACTGCTTCGCGTGTCTCGTCGTCGTCTTCCACAACAAGGATGCGTGCTGCCATGTTTTCCCCATCGCGCTCGCGTTGCCGCGCGCGTGTCTCCGAACGTCTACTCGGCCTCCGCTCTACTGCTAGAACCCAGAAGCGTACCACGACGCTAGTCCGCATGGGTGCTACGAGCGGGTCAGCTCGCTCGGATCGCTCTCGCCGGCCCGAAACGCAAAAGGCCGGCGGAAGGCGAATTCCGCCAGCCCTTTGGGGTCGGCTGTTGCAGATGTGCGGGCGGGCGCTGGCCCCTATTTCAGATCATAGACTTCGACTGCGTTCTCCATGAAGCGCGGCACCAGCACGCGCTGGCGCTTGCTGTCAAAACCGATGTCCGCCGGCCCTTTTAGCTCGGACAACACGACCTCGAACGTACCGCCCAAAGTGCCACGGTAGACGCTCGACGTCTGCCAACTGGAGACGAGGAGCTTGTCTCCGGCCTGCGCAATGCCGTCCAACGCGCCGCCCGGCAGCTTCGTTACATCTTGTTTCACGCCTTTTTCGTCCAGACGGTACAGCTCATTGTTACCGAATGTAACGACCAGCACGCCCTTGTCGACGGCGAGCAGGCCGTTCGGACCGCCGAGGTCTTTGCTCTTGGCGATGGTCTTGAGCTTGCCCTTGTCGATCACGTACACGGCGTCGGTACCTGTGGGGTCGAAGCCGTTGGCGCCGGCCTTTACACCGGTGTCCGACACGAACACGCGGCCGTCTTTGGCGACTGCAATGTCGTTCAAGAACGTGGCGCCCGGCACGGCGATCTCGCCTTTCGGTGCGCCCGTCTTGAGGTCGAACTTGCGCACCACCGTGATGTCCGACACGTACAGGATCCCTCCCGCAATGCCGGTGCCCTTGGGCGCGTCGAGCTTCACCTTGTCGACGCCGCCGGCGATGAACTTCGCCTTGATGACTTTGCCGTCGGGAGACACCTCGGTGATGTACCCATTGTTGTCGGCTTCATCCGGCTTGCCGTTGATGTTGGACACGAGGTAGCGATCGTTCGCTTCGTCGTACAGCACGCTTTCTGGAGTAACGATGCCGTCGGTCAAACGAAAGACGGGCGTCGGCGCGGCGGGCTTGTCTTCCTTAGCGGGCTCGGGCTTCTTCGCGTCGGCAGGGGGCGTTTGCGTCGCCTCGACGGGCGCGGGCGGAAGCGACGAAGCTGCGGGCGTCGGCGCCTGCTCGGGAGGCGGCGGGGAGCTCGCGCAGCCGAACGTCGCGGCCAACAAACCAAGACTCAGAATGGATCGGTAGTTCAGCATGAAGAGCGCCATAGCATTGGACGGGTGTGCCACGAAAGACGGCGCGCTGGCCGAGGGTCAATGACGCTCGAAGCGCATTTGCACCGGCCCGCTCGGACGCAAAGTGATCGAGGGTAATAGCTTCAGCAGGGGGCCGTTGAGCAGTCGGAAATTACCCCGCGAGAGGAACACTGCGAGCACGAGCAGGGCCTCGGTAAGCGCGAAGTGATGACCGATGCAGACGCGCGGACCCGCACCAAAGGGCATGTACGCGCCGCGCGGCAGTTCCGTCTTCGACAGCCAGCGTTCAGGGCGAAACAACTCGGGCTCGGTGAAGAAGCGCTGATCGCGATGCATGACCCAAGGCGCGATAACGACCTCGGTGCGCGCCTTGCAGAAGAGCTCGCCGAGCGCGCGGTCCCGTAGCGAAACGCGAGCCAGCGCCCAGGCAGGCGGGAACAAGCGCAAGGTCTCATCGAGCACGGCTCGCGTGAACGTCAACGCTGGTAGATCTTGGACGGTGGGTGAGCGCTGCCCAACGACGCGACTGACCTCGCGGCGCGCGCGGTCAGCGATCAGTGGATGCAGCGAAAGCAACCGAAGCGCGTACGTCAAATCCAGCGCTGTCGTTTCATGTCCGGCCAGGAACAAGGTCATCGTCTGATCGCGCAGCTCGGCATCACTCATTTTGCCTTGGGCATCGCTGGACGCGAGTAAGCGCGACAACAGATCGCTCCGTTGGTCGGCACGTTGGCGTCGCTCCGCGAGCAATTCCAGGAGCACGGAGTCTAGCGCCGCGCGCAATTGGGCGATGCGCCGTCGACTCGCAAAGGTCAGCCACGGCGGCAGGCCATTGCGCAGAGTAATGCGTAGCGGCGAGTACTCGCGCATCACGCCATCGAGCGCGCTCTCCACCTCCTGTACACGCGAGACCTCAGTGCCAAACAGGGTTTTGACCAGGATATCGAGAGTGAGGTGCATCATCCCGGCGTGCGCGTCGAAAGACCGTCCGTCCTCTACGTTGCGCAGAAAATTCTTTGCGCAGTCGACCATTTGCTGGCCGTACGTGGCGATTTCCGAACGCTGAAAGGCGGGCGCTGCGAGCTTCCTTTGCTGGCGCCATTGCTCGCCCTCGCTGCTCAGTAACCCCTTACCCAATACTCGCTCGAGATCTCGAACGAAGGCGTCTTTTTCGAACGAGGCATGCTCCGAAATCAAGACCATCTCGATCAACTCGGGACCGAAGATCATCAAATGATAGACGCCGAACACCTCGAACGCCGTCGCGCGCGCGGAAAAGCTGCGCGCATCTTCGAAGCGCCTCAACGGCTGGCCGGCGTAGCGAAAAAGCGAGCCGACGCCAGAGAGGCTCGGCTCGCATTTGAGTTCGAGCGAGCCCTCCATCATGGCGCTACGCCTAGCATGAGCGGTGTGCCCGAGGCGATCAGCCGCGAGCGAGAGCTTGGGCCGCGTGCTCGCCGGAACGAATCGCGGCGTCGATCCCGGAGCCGTGGAATGCGGCTCCAGCGAGCCGAAGCGGATACGCCGAGAGCGCAGCTTCTAGCGCGGCGACACGCGCGCGGTGTGCGTCGTCACAGACGGGTAGGGCGTCAGGCCAGCGCGAGACCCAAGCTCGTTCTGCAGAACCAGAAACGGGCAGCGCGAGGCCGAGCGCGCGCTCGGCGCGCTCGGTCCACGCGGCGTCGGAGAGCGCTTGCAGATCGTGCTCGCTAGGCCGGAAAAAAAGCCGCAGCAAGACAGAGCCCATCGGCGCGCGATGGGGTAGCTTGCTCGAGGCGAAGGTAACGGCGCGCACGCCCTCGAGCTCTTCGGGCGACGGCACGATGAAGCCGGTGCCTGCCAAAGAGTGCCGTACTCGTTCAGCTCGAAAAGCCAAGGACACGGTCAAGCTCGAGAGCAGCGCCGAGTCGCGCAGTGCTCTCGCGGGCTGACCGATGGAGTCGCCGAGCAGCCTGGCGGCGCTGCGCGCGGTGGTCGCGATGACCGCGCCGTCGAAATGGTGACTCGCGTGAGCCTCCGTGGTT
>DATHOI010000168.1:0-7082 GCA_035485095.1 Polyangiaceae bacterium
GCGCTCGAGCACGTAGCGGGCTTCGTGCTGCTCAATGACTACTCGGAGCGCGCGTTTCAGCGCGAGCGTGGCGGGCAGTTCACCAAGGGCAAGAGCGCTGACAGCTTCGCGCCGATTGGTCCATTCGTAGTCACGAGCGACGCGATTGACGCGTCGGATCTGAGGCTCTGGCTAAACGTAAATGGCGAGAGTCGCCAGAATAACCGCACGAGTCAGCTCATCTTCTCGGTGCCAAAGTTGGTGGCTTACATCAGCTCGTTCATGACGCTGCTGCCCGGTGACTTGCTCAGTACGGGCACGCCGGCAGGCGTTGGGTTGGGTCGCACGCCGCCGAGTTTCTTGAAGCCGGGGGATCTCGTCGAGTTCGGCATCGACGGGCTCGGTGAAGCGCGGCAGCACGTCATCGCCAGCTCATGAGCATGGTATGACACGCCCGTCATGAAGTTCGTACACGCTGCGGATTTGCACCTCGATAGCCCGCTTTCGGGTTTGTCGAAGTATGAAGGCGCGCCGGTCGAACAGATCCGCGGCGCGACGCGCCGCGCGCTCGAGAATCTGGTGCAGCTCTGCCTGACGGAGCGCGTCGAGCTGCTGGTCATCGCCGGCGATCTCTACGACGGGGATTGGCGAGACTATTCCACGGGCTTGTTCTTCAACAAGCAGATGTCCCTACTACGCGCGGGGGACGTGAAAGTGGTTTGGATCCGCGGCAATCACGACGCGGCGAGCAAGCTGACCGCGCACCTCGCGTTACCCGACAATGTGCACGAGCTGTCCCACAAAAAACCAGAGTCGTTCCTGATTGAGGAGCTCGGCGTGGCCGTGCACGGCCAGGGCTTCGAAACACGCGACGTGACGCGCGACTTGAGCGAGCGTTATCCGGAGCCGAAGCGCGATCTCTTCAATATTGGCCTCCTGCACACCGCGCTCGAGGGGCGCGCGGGGCACGCGCCGTACGCGCCGTGTCGGCTGACGGCGCTCGTCGATCGCGGCTATGAGTATTTCGCGCTCGGCCACGTACACAATCGAGAAGTGCTCAGCGAGAAACCGTGGGTCGTGTTTCCGGGCAACCTGCAGGGTCGTCACGCGCGCGAAACCGGTCCCAAGGGCGCCACGCTGGTCAGCGTCGAGAGCCAACAGGTCCGCGCGGTCGAACATCGCGCCCTCGACGACGTGCGCTGGCACGTCGCGGCCCTAGATATTTCCGCAGAGAGCACGCTCGACGGCGTGCTCGAGCGCGCACGGCACGCGCTCGGCGCCGCGGTCTCGTCGAGCGAGGGTCGCTTGGCAGCGATCCGCGTTCGGCTCGAGGGCGCGAGCGCGGCGCATGAGCTGTGCGCGATCCACGCCGAACGCTTGACTGAAGAAGTACGCGCGCTGACCACGGATTTGCCCGGCGACGCCTGGTTGGAGAAAGTGGAGCTCGCGACGCGGCCCGTCACCGAACGTGCGCTGCTGCGCGACCGCGAGGACGCGATCGGCGAGATGCTGCGCGGCTTCGGCAGCCTGCTAGCGGATGACGCCGCGCTCACGGAGCTCGCTGCCGAGCTCGCCGAGTTGAAGCGCAAACTACCCACCGAGCTTCGCGAAGGGCCGGAAGCGATCGATCTCGACAGCCCGGCGGCGCTGCGCCAATTGCTGTGCTCGATCGAAGAAACGTTGGTACCCACGCTACGCGGCTCCGAGGACCCCGGCGCTTGAGGTTCCTAAAGCTCGGCTTTGCGGCCTTTGGTCCATTTTCTGGGTTGGATCTCGACCTGTCGGGTGGAGCGCCTGGCGGCTTTCACCTGGTGTTCGGCGCCAACGAAGCGGGCAAGAGCAGCGCTCTGCGCGGCGTGCATGATTTGTTGTTCGGTTTTCCGGAGCGCAATCGGGACGCGCACCTACACCCGAGCAATGAGCTGCGCATCGCCGCGTCGCTCGCCGACGAGTCGGGCGTCAAGCTCGATGTTCAGCGCCTGAAGCGCCGCAAAGACTCGCTGCGTGACGCGCACGACGTGCCCATCGACGAAGGCGCCTTGGGCGCGCTACTCGGCGGGGTGGACGCTCAGGTCTTCGAGCGACTATTTGGCCTCGACCATGAGCGTCTCGCGAGAGCCGGCCAAGCGTTGCTGGAAGACAAGGGTGACGTTGGCGAGAGTCTGTTCGACGCAGGCTCCGGCGGCCCAGGGATTCGCCGCGTGCTCGAGGAGCTCGCGCAGCAGGCGGACGAGATCTTCAAGCCGCGCTCGAGCAAGGCGCGCCTCAATGTGCTGCTCGATGCGTACAAGGACGCCAAGGCGGCGCTGCGTGACGCCCAAGTTTTCCCAGAGAAATGGCAGTCGCAATCGCAAAAATTGCAGGCCGAACGAGACAAGCTCGAGGCCCTGATCGAGCGTCGCAAGAAGCTACGTGAGGAGTCGATTGCGCAGACACGGCTGCAATCGGCGCTCGGACCGCTCGCGCAGCGCAACGCCTTGCGCGAGAAACTGGCGGTGCTCGGCGCCGTGCCTGCACTGGCGGAGGACGCGCGCGAGCGCCGTGAGCAAGCGCAGCGCATGTTGGACGACGCCACGCGAGAGCAGTCGCGCATCGAGCGGGATGTCGCGAAGAAGCGCGAGCGCCTGGCTGAGTTGGTCGTGCCAGAGAATCTGCTCGGCGTCAGTGTGGAAGCCATCGAACGACTTCGCGACCGCGTGGGCGGTTTTCGCACTGCGGAGAAAGACCTGCCGCGTCGTCGGGAGGACGTACGGCGCGCTGAGGCGAACCTAGAGCGGCTGGTCGCGACGCTGTTTCCTGGCCAAAAAATCGAGGATCTGGAGACTCTCCGTCCGAGCGCGACGGAGCTGTCGCGCGTCCGCAAGCTGCCGCAGCAACACGCCGCGTTGACGGAACGCGTCGCGAACGCGCTCAAATCCCAGCGCGCGCTGGAGGTGCGTAAGGCGCACGCGGTGGCAGCGTTGGCGGAGCTACCACAAGCGGTCGAGCTGAGCTTGAAGCGGCGAGCGCTCGCGGCGGCGCGCGCCAAGGGCGATCTCGAACGCCGGCTTCGCGACGCGCAAGGGGCGCACGACCAGCTCGAGGCTCTGACGCGCAGCAAGTTGTCGGCGCTTGGCTTGTGGCGGGGCACGCTGGCAGCCTTGCCGGGTTTGCCCGTGCCGCAAGAGGAGACGATTGCGCGATTTTTAGGGGAATTTTCGGAGATCGACAAGTTGCGCACCGATCTCGAGCGGGAGAGCGCGCTGCTGCTCCGACGCATGCAAGAGAGCGCGCAAAAGATCGACGCTCTCGAAGGTGCTGGCAGTGTACCGAGCGAGGCGGAGCTCGCTCGAGCGAGGCTACGTCGTGACGACGGCCTTCGTCGCGTGCTCGGCGCCTGGGCGCGGGGCGACGCGGCCTCCTGGGTCGACTCGGAATTCGCTCCGGAGGAACCGCTCGGTCAGAACTTCGAGCGAGCGGTGAAAGCAGCGGATGAGCACGCGGATCGCTTGCGGCGCGAGGCCGAGCGCGTCTCGAGCTTGGCGCAACTGGCGGCGGAGCGGGAGCGCTTGACGCGCGAACGGGCGGTGCTCGAAGCGGCACGCGCGGCCGCGCAGGAGCGCGCACAGACGGCAGAGGCAGCGTGGTTCGGTGCGTGGCGTGCCGCGGAAATTCAGCCTGATTCGCCGCTGGAGATGCGAGCGTGGCTGACGCGTCAACGAGCGTTGCTCGAGCTCATGGGGCGTTTCGCCGATGCCCAACGGGAGCTCGAGGTCGCCCGTGGCGAGCGCTCGGCGCTGGCTGACGAGCTCGCTCGGGCACTCGGTCAAGACAGCGCAACGCCACTCGCTCAGCTGGTGGCTGCTTGCGAAGAAGCGGTGGACACGGGCTCACTCGCCGTCCAGAAACGTCTCGAGCTGAAAGAGCTACTGAAAGAAGTCGAGCGCCAACAGGTCGAACGTGAGCAGGAGCTCGCAGCGGAACGCGCGGCACTCGAGCAGTGGCAAGACGAATGGCGCGCAGCGATGACTCGACTCGGTTTCGGTCGCGATCTGTCGCCCGATGAAGCGGTCACGCTTTTGGATTCCGTGTCCGGTCTATTCGTCGCGCTCGACGAGCTCGCCGAGCACCGCCGTCGTGCCCGGCGCATGGAGCAAGATAGTGCGGATTTTGCGGCTCACGTGGCCGAATGGCTGAAGACTTATGCGCCGGATTTGATCGGCCGAGCCCCCGACGTAGCCGCCGAGGAGCTCGTGCGGCGCTTCCAGGCTGCCGAGCATCATCGCGCGGAAACTGCACAGATTCAGGCTGATCTAGCTGATATGTCCAGCGCGCGCTCGGCGCTCGAGGCGCGCGCGGAGCAGGCACAGGCGGAGCTCGAAAGCCTGCGCGCAGTTGCCGGCGCGCCGGATCTTGCCGCACTGCCCGGCATCGAGACGCGCGTCGCAGAGGCCCGCGCCCTGACTCGGCAACTGGACACGGTGGAAGCGTCGTTGCTGCTGGACGAAGGCATTCCGCTCGAAGAGTTGCTGGAGGCGGCACGCGGAGTCGACCGCGCGGCGCTGCAGGTTCGGCTGCGCGAGCTAGAAGAAGAGCTCGAGCGTTTGGACGACGAGATTCAAGATCTAAACGCTCAGGTGCGCGATCTCGAGCACGGCTTGCTCCGCTACGCGGAGAGCGACGCCGCGGACCACGCCCAAGGGTTGAGCGTGCAGGCGTCCGAGATCCGCGAGCAGACGCTGCGCTACGCGCGCCTCAAGTTGTCGTCGGTCGTGCTCTCGCGCGAGGTGGAGCGCTATCGCGAGCAAAATCAAGGTCCGGTGCTGAAGCGCGCCAACGTGCTCTTCCCGCGCCTCACGCTCGGTCGCTTTCGCGGTTTGCGAGCTGGCGTCGAAGAACGTCAAATCGTGCTGCTACGCGAGGACGGCAAGGAGGTGCCGGTCGAAGGCCTGAGCGAGGGCACTCGTTATCAGCTGTATTTGGCGCTCCGCATCGCTAGCCTCGAGCGTTATTTGGAGCGCAATCCGCCGCTGCCGTTGGTGCTCGACGACATCCTGATTCACTTCGACGACGAGCGCGCCGAAGCGGCACTCGGTATTTTGGGCGAGCTGGCCGAGCGCGTGCAGATCCTATTTTTTACCCATCACGCGCGCGACCTGACGCTGGCCAGCCGCGCCATCGCGGCGCCTCGCTTGTTCCAGCACGACCTGTCCGGTCCGTCCTCGAAGTAGCGAGACACGCGAGCGGGTGAAGCTACGGCGCGCCGACGACTTCGATCTCGGCGCTCAAGATCACGGCCAGCAGCACGTCCTCGTCTGCTGACATCTGCAGCGAGTGCTCGCTGCCTTCGGTCATGTCGTGGAAATCACCGGGGCCGTACTGGCGTTGCTCGTGGTCGAGATAACTGCCTTCGAGAATCAGGACACGCTCGACACCCTTATGACGATGACGCGGGAAGGGCATGCCCCTCTTCAATTTGACGAAGCCCGTGTCGAGCCCAGCCACCGCGGGGCCACCCTGCAGGTGGAAGAGCGAGACCCAGGGTAGGGGACCTGGTTGCCACTCGCTTTCACGCTCGGCGCGCGCCAACACCTCGCGCAATGCCTCGACGCTGAGGTCGAAAAACCGCGTTAATTTGTCGAAAAAAGGCGCGAAGCGTTCAGCGCTCTGGGTCACTGTGCCGAGCAAACGGCTGCGGCCGTGCTCGAGCTCGCTCGCGCTGACGTCACTCGCACTCAGCACCGACAGCTCGGCCAACAGTTGTGCAAGCTCGACCTCTTCGGCCCCGCCCTGGGCCTGTTCCGCCGCGAACTCGGGCAGCGAAGCCCTTAATTTGCTGGGCCGCATCAGGCAACTCCTCCCTGATCGGCCAGGGCTCGTCGGAGCGCGCTGAGAGCGGCCGCCACGCGTGACTTCACGGTGCCGATCGGGATGCCCAGCTTGCTCGCGATTTCACTCGAGCTCAGCCCGTCGAAGTAGCCGAGCACGAGCACTTCGCGCTGTTCGACATTGAGCGCGGCGAGCACGCGTCGCACACGAGCGCGGTCGGGCGCCTCGGAATCATCCGCCCGCGGGTCGATCAAGGATGCGAGCCAGGCGTTGTCGCCGGTCGGCATGGTACGGGCCACGCCCGCCGATTTTCGGAAATCGATGGCGCGGCTACGAGTGCGCAGCAGGAGCCAGGCCTTCACGCTACCGCGACTCTCGTCGTAGTCCGCTGCGCGGCGCCAAGCCTCTACGAAAACGTCGTGCACGATATCCTCTGCTTCGGGTTTGCCACCCACGATGCGTCGCGCAAGGCCGAGCATGAGCGGCGCGTGGCGATCGTAGAGCGTGGCTAGTGCGCGCGTGTCGCCGGTCGCGATGGCGCGAACGAGCGCTTCGTCCAAAACGGACGGATCTTGCGTGGAGTGACGATCACCGTTCACGAGCGCTGAACCGTACCAGCGCCCCTCCCGCCGATCCACCCGGCGCGCAGGCTGCCGATGCGAACGAGAATCCTGCTCGGCGATGGAACTTGCTACACCTTTATACGTACGCGCGCCGTAAGGTTTCGGATCGGCCACCCGCCTCACTTTCCCCGAGGCCTTGACAGCGGCCCGCAGGCGGCAAAAAACGGCTGTAGTTTGAAAGCTTTACCGGAAGAAATCACGCTCGAGCTCGGCCTCGACGAAGCCCAAGACGAGACCGCTCTCAGCCGGCTCGTACAGCAAAAGCTAGGTGTGCAAGCATCCGAGATCCCCGGCGTCACGGTGCTGAAGCGCTCGCTCGACGCGCGCCGCGGCAGAGTGCGGTTTCACTTACAAGTCGCACTCAGTGCGCGCGAGGCGCGCGCGTCGCTTGGCGGACTTCCGCTGCGCGAGGTTCGAGAGCGGCCGCGCGTGTTGGTGGTCGGCGACGGGCCGACTGGGCTGTTCTGCGCGTACGAGCTGGCGCGTCACGGCATCCTTGCTCACGTGTTGGATCGCGGCAAGACCGTGCAGCCACGCCGCCACGATCTAAAAGCATTGAACCGACGTGGCCAAGTCGACGCCGACAGCAACTATTGCTTCGGGGAGGGTGGCGCCGGCACGTACAGCGACGGCAAGTTGTACACGCGCTCGCACAAGCGCGGCAGCGTGCGC
>DATHOI010000169.1:0-17315 GCA_035485095.1 Polyangiaceae bacterium
GGCTCGTATGACACCCAATTCGACGCGAGCGGCTTCGGGCCAGGGTGTAACCCGCTCGTCTTGCCCCACTTCGTCGTGACCAAGCCGAAAGAGGACGGCCCGCGCGTCGCTACCGGCAGCTCAACCAACCTCGGCGCGAAAGCCCCCGCCAAAGCCAATCCGCCTGCCCCGGACAACAGCGTGAAAGTCTCTTCCGCGGCGGCGCCAGCGCAGCCGAAGCCGAGCGGGTCGGGGACTGCGCCGATGGCCGAGCCGCCGAGCGGCCTCGGCTACGAATAGACCGCGTATGGAACCGCGCGTCGTCGATCTGGAAATCCGTTACGCTCACCTCGAGAAGCAGCTCGCTGAGCTGAATCAAGTGGTGTTCGAGCAAAGCAAGACCATCGGCCTTTTGCAAGCGCAGCTGCTCGCGCTGCGCACGCGCGTCACGGGTCTGGGTGAGCCGATGGAGAACGAGAAGCCGCCGCACTACTGACCTTTTGCGACGCTTGTGTCAGTCCTTCACCGCCGCGTCGAACGTCGCGGCGCTGGCAGCGCGCCACGCGCGGGCAAAGCTCTTCGGCACCGGCTCGGACAGCAATTCACGGTCTTTCAGGTACTCGTACATCTCGCCGTAGTGGCGCACCTCGGTCGGGCTGATACGCCGCAGAATGTGCCAAGGGCGCAGCTCATTGGGCTCCCGCAGGCCGCTCGCCGCCAGCAGCTCGACGAACGCCTTCACGGTGTTGTGTTGAAAATTGCGCACGCGCACGGCCTTGTCGGCGACGACCAAGCCCGCCACCAGGCTCGGGTCCTGAGTCGCGACGCCGGTCGGGCACTCGTTCGTGTTGCACTTTTGGGCTTGGATGCAACCGAGCGCGAACATCATCGCGCGTGCGCTGTTGCACAGGTCGGCACCGATCGCGAGCTTGTGCGCCAAATCGAAGCCAGTAACGACGCGCCCGCTGCAGATCACGCGCACCTGCTGGCGCAAGCCGACGCCGACCAGCGCGTTGTGCACGAACACCAACGCTTCGTCGAGCGGCGTGCCGAGCACGTTCGAGAACTCGAGCGGCGCGGCGCCAGTGCCGCCTTCGCCACCGTCGACGGTGATGAAGTCGGGGGCAATTCCAGTTTCGACCATCGCTTTGCAGATGGCCAAAAACTCGCGTCGCTTGCCCAAGCACAATTTGAATCCGATCGGCTTCTTGCCGGACAGCTCACGCAAGTGGCCAATGAACTCGCACAAGCCGACCGGCGTCGAGAACGCGCGGTGCGTGGGTGGAGAAATCACGTCTTCGCCGAGCGGCACGTGGCGGATTTTGGCGATCTCGAGGGTGACTTTTTTGGCCGGCAAAATGCCACCGTGACCCGGCTTTGCGCCCTGGCTGAGCTTGATTTCGATTAGTTTGATCTGCGGGTTTTGTGCCTTCTCCGCAAACAGCTCAGGCGCAAACTGCCCCGCCTCGTCGCGACAGCCAAAGTAACCAGTACCGATCTGCCAACATAGATCTCCGCCACCCTCCAAGTGGTACGGGGAAAGGCCACCTTCACCGGTGTTGTGATAAAACCCGCCCAGCTTCGCGCCGCGATTCAGCGCTGAGATCGCGTTGCGACTGAGCGCGCCATAGCTCATGGCGGACACGTTGAGCACCGCAGCGTCGTACGGCTTTTCGCAGCTCGGACCGCCGATGCGCACGCGCGGTTGTTCTTCCGGCGGCTCGAGCGCGCACAGCGAGTGATTCATCCATTGGTAACCGATGGCGTACACGTCGTACTCGGTGCCGAATGGCAGGGTATCGGTCACGTTCTTCGCGCGCCGGTACACGAGTGAGCGCAGCTCGCGACTGAAGGGTCGCCCCGAGCCGTTGCTCTCGACGAAGTACTGATGAATCTCCGGCCGGATCGCCTCGAACAAATATCGAAACCGACCTACGACCGGAAAATTGCGGCGAATCGTGTGTCCGGTTTGCAGCGTGTCCTGAACGCCGAGCAGCACCACTGGCAGTACCAAGACCAAGAGCCACAGCGCGGGCAACCACAGCCAGCCGAGCAGCGCGACCGCGCCCAGGCTCGACACGCTCACGAAGACGAAGATCTGACGCGGCGACATTCGCGCGAAGTCTAGGCCGGATCCGGAGCTACCAGCCGAGATTTTTGGCGAATGCGGCCGCCAGCTCGTCGGCCATGCGCGCCTGCGTAACGCGACTCGGATGCCAATCGCAGCCCCAGCCTTCGGCATCGCTCGTGAGCTGATGCTCGACGTAGAAAATGCGCGTATCCCCCGCCACCCTTGCGGCCTCGACTGCAGCCTGAATCCCGGAGCGCGCGAGGCTTCGCGTCTCCGCGCCAGGCGGCCATTGGTCGCTCAAGAGCGGGCTCAATGCGCAAAAAAGCGCGGCCCTCGGATACACCGCGCGCACCCTGCGCAAGAAGGCGCGGTACGCCGCCGGGAACGGCGCTTTGTCGTGGTTCTCGGGCGCGAAGTCGTTCGTGCCGAGATCGATCACCACGGCATCGGGCGCCCAACGCGAAAAATCCCAATGACTGTCGTCGTGCGTCGGCAACGTGCGCTCCCAGAGCACGGGCATCGGCACCGTGTCGCTGGTGCTGCCGCGGTTACTGAACACGCCTTTGCCAGACCAAGCCACGACCGAGAGCTCGGCCTGGAAGTAGCGCGCCAAGATCGCGGCGTAGCTCAGCGCCTCGTTCTCCGTCTCGGAGCTGAAGTGACAGTAACGGTTCTCCCCTTCTACGCCGTAGGCGGCCGTGATCGAGTCACCGATCACTTCCAAGCGTCGCGCGGGCTCTGCCGGAGGCAGCAATATTTCACCGGATTTCCCGGCATTCGCGGCGATCAGCGTGGACTCGCCCAGCATCGGCTCGGTCAGCCGCGTCAGCGTCAGCTGGTGCTCACCCGGGCTGAGCTTCCGTGCAAGCTCGTAGCAGCGACGGCCCGAGTACGCGCTCAGCTTGCCCGGCACGGCCACGCCATCGAGCGTCACGCCGAACCAATTGCGCCCGGCGTCTTCGAGCTCGATCTGAAACTCCGTGCCGCGAAAATGAAACGAGAGCGCCGTACCGGACCACGCAAAGCTCAAGCCTTCTGCCGCCGAGAGCTCGCTGCGCCCTGCCACCTGCACTCGCGCGAAATCGAACGGAACCGCGGACTCACCGGGGCAGCGCTCACCGAGCAGTGGAAAGACCGTCGGGGCTGGAGTGGGCTCGGCGGGGCTCGGGTTCTGGGGCGTGGGCGCAACTTCGGCGCGGGCAAGCGGTGCCCGCGGCGCACCACTCGGCGCAACGCACCCGGCCACAGCCAGTGAAAGCAGCGAAAGAATGGCTGAGAGAAAGCGCCTCGAGCGAACCCGAGCCGTCGGCAGAGCGAACATTTCGATGCTAGCGTGACACGACATGGAGCTGCATATCCACGCTATCCCCGTGCTCACGACATTCGACGCCCCGCCCGGCTACACGATCACGCGGGTAGTGGGCCCGTGCTGGGGGATCACCGTCCGTTCGCGCAGCGTCATCGGCACGGCCTGCGCGGGCTGTCAGCAAATCTTCGGCGGTGAAATCTCCGCGCTGACGGAGCTTGCCACCGAGTCGCGCAGCGTCGCGATGAAGCGGCTGGAACAACACGCGACCGCACAAGGCGCCAACGCCGTCCTCGGCATGCGCTTCGACTCTGGGGAATTGATGCAAAATACCAACGAGATCGTGGCTTACGGGACCGCGGTCGTGATCACACCGTCGCACGGCTGAGCATGCCGTCCGCGCGGCTGCCCAAACGCACGCGACTCATCGTCGATCGCTTGGCTCGCCGCGCTCACGCGTTCCATCGCTTCGCGCATCACCCCTTGTGTGAGCGCTACGCAGGCGAGCTCATTCCGCTCGGTCGCAAAACGCGGCTCTGCCGCGGTTGCTGCTACGCGGTCCTCGGCACCATGTGCGGCACGGCGAGCGCAGTGCTGGCCCGACCCAGCTTCGGCGCGCTGGTATTCAGCGCGGTGCTTGGGCTCGGGTTACTCGCGACATCCCTCGTCGTGCGCCCCCCGAAATGGCTCGGCCGCGCACTGGCGTGTGCGGCGGTGAGCTTCGCAGCCATAGGCGGCCTGTGCTCCGGGCAACTCTTGGCGCGCGCGGTTTCGCTGGCGCTGGTCGTCGTGGGAGGGCTGTTTTTGTGGGGGTATCGCCAACGCGGGCCCAACCGTGGCCCGTGTCAAACCTGCCCGGAACGGCTCGCGCCTACGGTGTGCAGCGGGCTCCGGCCGATCGTGCGTCGTGAGCGCGCGTTCCGACGCGTCGCCCAACGCTTGATCGATCAAGCCGTGCTGAGCCGAAGCTGAATGGACTTTGACGTCACGCGCGCGCTGGCAAGCGTGCTCGAGGTGCTCTTGCCGGCGCTCGACATCGTCGCCGACCGCGTGGACGACACCCGGGTCCCCGACTGGTGCGCGTCGCGCGGCTGGAGTGATTTTCTGCTCGGGCTCACGCAACGAGATCTCGAGCGCTGCGAAGCCGAAGGTCTAGCACCCGTCGCGAGCGCGCTGAACGGCGTGCCGCGCAGTTTGGCTGAGCTGGCTCGGCAAGTGTGCGAGCTCAGCGCGCTGCCCACCCTCGAAGTATCGAGCATCGAGCGGGCGGTCGAGGACTACCGCGGTGTCTCCGAGCGCAAACGTGAGCAGTTGTCGATGCTGCTCGGCGCGCTCACGAAAATGGCCGCGCCCGCCGAGCGAATCCTAGATGTCGGCGCGGGCAGTGGTCATTTTACGCGCCTCGCTGCGCGTCACTTCGATCGCGCGACGCTCGGGCTGGAACGCAACCCCGAGCGCGTCGAAAGCGCAAGCGCCCGAGCGCTCCGCCGTCCTGAGGAGGCCGGATTTTCAGCCCAATTCGCGGTCGTCGATGCGTGCCGCGAGCCGCTCTCGTTAGGCTCCACTGATCTGGCGATCGGCCTGCACGCGTGCGGAGAGCTCGGCGACGCGTTGGTCACCGCGGTCGCTGCAAGCGGCGCGGATCTAGCGCTGATCTCGTGCTGTTTGCAAAAGATCAGCCAATCAGTGCGCACCCCTCTGTCGCGCGCGGCGAGCCGCCTCGCTCTGCCGCGGGACATTTTGGGGCTCAGCAATCTGACCTCGCAGACGGTGGGTGTCGAAGCTCACATCGAGCAGACGATGCGAGCGCGTCGAGCGCGCTATGCCCTGCGCCGTCTGCTCGCTGCGCGCGGCCTCGACATTCCGCCCGGCGCGGAAATGCGAGGCATCAATCGGCGCCGCGCACATGCAGGCCTGTTGGACATCGCAGGTCGGGCTTTGTTGCAGCGCGGGTTGCCACCGGTCACGGCCGCCGAGCTCGCCGGGCTCGAGCGACAATCCGCGTTGGATTTCGAGCTCGTCCGGCGCTTGTCCTTGCCGCGTAACATGCTGGCGCGCGCAATCGAGCTCGGCGTGGTGCTCGATCGCGCCATGCATTTACACGAAAGCGGCTACGCGGTGCGCGTCGCAACGCTGTTCGATCGTGCAGTGACCCCGCGCAACATCTCGCTGTTCGCGAGTCGCGATCCAGAGCGCTTACCGCGGGTGCGTTCTCACGTCGCGCGCTCCGTGCGGGTAGTGTCGGCGATGTAAGTGAGTCGGCCGCAGGGCGGCGGACGCATGCTGAATTAACCGACGAGACCCGCTCGTGTGGCCTCTTTGCGACGCGAGTCGAGCATGCTACCGTGGCTCGCTTGGGATTCCCCGAGCTTTCGGGAGAGATTCACCGAGCTTCGGGAGAGACGGGAACATGAAAAGGCAGCGTGCCTTCGGTGCCACTGAGATGCTCATCGCCACGTCGCTGCTAGCGTTCGGCGTAGCGACGGCCTGCGGCGGCGGGGATGACTCGTCGAGCAACAGCGGTGGTGCGGGCGGCATGGGCGGCTCATCGGCCGGCAAAGGTGGCTCGGCGGGTAAGGGCGGTACGACAGCCAAGGCGGGCAGCAGCTCGAGCGCCGCAGGCGACGACGGCACCGCCGGCCAAACCTCGACGCCAGACGGCGGCCCGATGACCGGTGAAGGCGGAGCTGGCGGCGAAGGCGGCCAGGTCGATACCAGCATCAAGACCGCAGTCTATCCCGCGGTGAAATTCCCGACCGAAAACCCCGACTCCGACGCCAAAGACATGCTCGGCAAGATCCTGTTTTGGGATGAGCAGGTCGGCAGCGACCACACGATGGCCTGCGGCACCTGTCACCGCACCGGTGCGGGCGGCGGCTCGGATCCGCGCGCCGTTGCGACGCGCAGCCCCGGTGACGACGGCATCTTGGGCACGGACGACGACGTCCACGGCTCACAAGGCATGAAATACTGTACCGGGGGAGACGGCGCCCCCGTGGTCTACGCGGCGGTCCCCGCGAGCAACCCGTATGGGGGGAATCCGGTTTTCGGTACCGACCACCAGGTCACGAGCCGCAAAGCGCCCACCTATCTGGACGCGATGTTCGCTGCGAACATCTTCTGGGACGGTCGCGCCCTGAATCAGTTCACCGATCCCGTGTCCCTGACGGTCGCAATTCAAAGCGGCGGTGCGCTGGAGAGCCAATCCGTTGGCCCGCCGATGAACCCGGGAGAAATGGCCTGTTCCGGTCGCAATTGGACGACCTTGCTCGCCAACCTTGCCAATGTCCAACCGCTCAATCTAGCGAGCGAAATCCCGACCGACATGTTGAACGCGATCGCCAGCGCGGGGCCCAGCAACGGCACGACTGGTGGCTACAACGCGCTCTTCGCAGCGGCCTTCGGTACGGCAAACGGCAATCCTATGACCGCGGCGCACTTCGCGTTTGCGATCGCGACACATGAACGACATCTGACCAGCAACCAGACTCCGTGGGACCTATACAACCAATTCTTGAATGACCCGAAGACGGGTGATCGCAATGCGCTCACCGCTGGACAAGTCCGGGGACTCGAGCTCTTCATGGGCAAGGCAGCCTGTAATACCTGCCATATTCCGCCGTTTTTCAGCGATTTCCAGTTTCACAATCTGGCATTCGTATCGAGCGCCGTGGACAAGGGCACACAGGCACTCGCGGGCCATGCTGGCGACCCACGCGGCCAAGTAAAGACTGCCAACTTGCGTAACGTAGGTCTGCGCGAGGCTGAAGGCCTATTTCACTACGGCCACGGGCCCGGCGCCAGCCTGGAAACAGTCATGGCTGCGTACAACAATCCGCCGCAGGTTCCAGGTGAAGCGGCGCCTTCGACGGGCGACCCAACGGCGAGCGCGATCAAACCGCTAAACCTGACAGCCGACGAAATAGCCGATATTATCGACTTTCTGCGCAACGGACTCACTGATCCACGCGTACAGAACCAAGAGTTTCCGTTCGACCGACCGCTGCTCAACAGCGAGACTCAGACGGCATCTCAGTAGGCTCTCAAAGGCTTCGCTTAAGTCATGAAATTTCGCTGGCAAGTAGTGAAGGGAGCTATTCGGGTACTGCTCGGTGGTGCCGTTTGTGCGGTCGCCGGCTGCGGGAGCAGTTCCGGTGGTGGCAGCTCGGGCGGCAGCGTGAGCGCGGACACGGTGCCTCCAACGTTCGCCGGGCTGAGCACTGCCACCGTCGCGGCTGACGGCAGCATCGCGCTCGCTTGGGACCCAGCGAGCGACAACGACACCAAGCCGACCGGCATCGCGTATGCGGTGTACGTCGGCAATGCTCCTGGCGCCGAGGATTTCTCCACGCCGTATTCGTATACGCCGGCGGGCGCCAGCGGCTCGACGCTGTCCAATATCACTCCCGGTCAACCCTATTACTGGGTCGTTCGCGCCGTCGACCAAGCCGGTAATGAAGACAGCAACACGGTGGAGAAGGTGGCGTCTCCTGCGGACATCACCGCGCCGAGCTTCGCGGGCGCCACGGTCGCTACGGTGCAGACGTCGTCGACCGTGCTCGTGCAGTGGAAACCCGCGCAAGACAACGCCTCGACCGCTGCGCAGCTCACTTACCAAGTGTTCGTCTCGACGAGCCCCGACCCGACCACCTTTAAGTTCACCAAGCCCGACGTCACGGTCAAGGGCAAGGCGACCTCTGCGCTGGTCACTGGGCTCGACCCGCTGACCACGTACTTCTTCATCGCGCGCTCCGTCGACGCCGCCGGCAATCAAGACGACAACACGCACGTGCTGTTCGGCACGACACCGGAAGGCGAGCCACCGACCTTTGCGGGGCTCAAGCAAATCAATCCGCTGCCTGAGGGCGTCAAGCTCTACTGGCTATCCGCGACCGACAACGCGACCGACGTCGCGAACATCGTCTACAACGTGTACATCACGACGAACACCACGTTCGCTGCGGCTGACTTAGTGACGCCAGCGTATGTGAGCCCGCCGGGCGCGGTGACGTTCGTCGTTCCGAATCTGATCAATCAGCAGCGCTACTCGTTCCTCGTGCGCGCGCAAGACACCGCAGGCAACCTGGACTCGAACACGGTGGTGCTGAGCGCGCGCGCGCTCAACGGCGCTGACGTGACGGCGCCGAGCTTCGACGGCAGCACGGTCACGGTCACTGGGGACAGCCCGAGCGCCCTACTCGTGACCTGGGCCGCCGGCTCCGATCTCGTCACTGACAACGCCGACCTCGTCTACAGCGTGTACGTGAGCCCGACGATGGATCCGATCGCGCCAGGCACCGCGCCCACGTTGATCACTGCTCCGGGCGCAACCTCCGCAGTGATCGCGGGGTTGCCCGCGGCGACCACCTACTGGGTTACCGTGCGTTGCAGCGACCAGGCCGGAAACACGCTGGCCAACACCATCTCCAAGAGCGGAATCACACTCCCTGGCAATCCGGCCGACGTGAATCCCCCAACCTTCACCGCAGCTCCTGTCTTGACGACCGATCCTAGCCGTCCGGCTGGGATGCACGTCGTGTGGACCGCGGGCAGTGACGGCGTGACGCTAGTCGGCAATCTGCGCTACCGGGTGTGTGCCTCGCCAGTCCAAACCGACTGCCTCGGCGCTAGCTTCATGACTCACATCTATGCGACATCGGCAGCCGGCGCCACGTCGCTGGATTTGACCGGCTTGATCTCCCGCACCCACTACTACGTCTACGTGCACGCCGAGGACCAAGCGGGGAACGAGAGCGTCGGTGACCATGGCGCTGACGCGACGACCCAGACGTCATTTACGCGCGACGTGAATCCGATCCTCTTCGACAGATGCAATGGCTGCCATACCTTCAGCATCGTCACCACGGTCGGGGTGGGGAGCAGCTTCGTCGACACCCGCCTTCCGGTCGATCCGACCCTTTTGGCCGGGACGGGCGGTCAACAAGTCGTGGGAGACGGCATGGCGTTCGTGTCAAAGGGCAATCCGCGCGACAGCTTGATCTATCGCCGCATCAATCCGCTCGGCTTGGCGAGTGCGCCCTTCGGAACGCCAGCCGGCTCGGGCGCACCGGACCCCACAGTTCCGATCACGAACCTTTATCGCGGCCCGCAAGAGCCGCAGAACGCTCAGAAGATCTTTGCGGGAGCGCTCAGTCCCGCTGAGGACGGCGCCATTCGCGACTGGATTACGCAAGGTGCATTCGCCAACTAGGACACGAAGCATGGCCAAACAATTACTTCAAACGGTCGCGTGGCGAAGCATCGCGGTCGGTGCTGCATTTAGCTTACTCGGTATCGTCATCGTGAGTTGCGGAAGTGACGTGACTTGCGGCAGCGGCACCACCAAACAGGGTAGTACGTGCGTGGCCGCTGCGTCCGGCGACGCCGGATTGACCAATCCCGGCGACGGCGGCGCGCAGACACCGCTAGTGAGCTTCGACGGCGTCACTTCGGTTGCGCCAGTCACGCCGACGTCACTGCAGGTCACCTGGGCACCGGCCACAGCCGCGCTCACACCCGCGGATCAGATTGTCTACAACGTCTATGTCGGGACCACGGCGGGCGGTGAAAATTTCAAGGCGCCTACCGCAGTGTCTCCGCCTGGCGCAACCTCACTGATCGTCGGTGATTTGCAAGCGACCACGTCGTACTTCGTCGTCGTCCGTGCTGTGGATCAGAACGGCAACATGGACACGACCGCCACCCCGGTGGAGATGAGCGGAGCCACCGCAACTGACACCACTCCGCCCGTATTTGCAGGCGCCACGAGCGCGACCGCGGTGAAAGATAGCGGCAACTCAATCACGGTATCGTGGGACGCGGCGATGGACGACCTCACGCCCGCTGCCGGCATCGGCTATCAGATCTTCTGGTCGGACTCGTCGAGCAAGGGCAGTGTGCCCAGCACGCTCGGTACGGTGACGCCCCCAGGAGCGACCAGCGGCATCGTGGCCCATCTGCCCAAGCCGCTCAGTACCTATTCGTTCTACGTCAAAGCGATCGACGCTGCGGGCAACCCAGACACGAATCAAGTCGTGGTCCAAGGCAAGACCGGCGCAGACGTGACACCGCCGGTTTTCGGTGGCTGCACGGCGGTGACCAACCCCGGCGCCGCGAGCGCCACGCTGAGCTGGGACCCGGCCGTCGACGACGTCTCTTTGCCCCAAAACATCACGTACAACGTGTACGCGGTCCTCGCTGTCCCGGACAGCACCACGGCCTTCAATCTGCCGCAGGGCAGCTTCACCGGCGTGACCAGTGGGGTCGTGCAAGGCCTCGAACCGCAGAAGACGTATTACTTCGTCTGTCGCGCCGAGGATGAAGCCATGAACGAGGACACGAACATCTCGTACCGTGTCGCTACAACGCTCGCGGACAACAAGCCGCCGACCTTCGGCGGCATCACGAATACAGCGGTCGATGCCAACACGGCTACGCTGACCTGGAGCGCCGCGGTCGACAACGAGACCGATTCCTCTCAGATCCAGTACGTCGTCTATCAATCGACGGATCCGGATCCCGTAACGAGTGGTGCCCCAATCAGCCCCGCGCCGGAGCTCGGCGCGACCAGCATCTCGATTGGCAATCTGACCTCGAACACGCTGTACTTCTGGGCTGTCGTGGCTGAGGACAGCGCTGGCAATCCCAGTCCGCCTTCGACCGCCGTCAGCGCGACCACTTTGGTCAGCTTCGAAGGGGATGTGCAGCCGATCTTCACCACCAATTGCGCGAAGAGCGGTTGCCATAGCAACAACGCGCCGATGCAAGGGCAGGACCTATCGGAGGGTGACGCTTACGCGAATATCGTGAGCGTGCCGACTCGTTATCCCACGGATCAGAATCCGCACTTCGGTTGCGTGCACATGAACCGCATCGAGCCGGGCGACCCAACGAAGAGCTTCATCATGTACAAGATCCAGCACAGTCCGGAGTTGACGAGCCAGACGGCTTGCACAACGGCTGAACTCGCGGTTCAGTTCACCACGCCCCCCAACCCGAACGGTTGCTGCACGTGCTCGGCGTGCGTGTCCAACGATTGGTACTACGGCCTCGGTATGCCAAAGGATCTCTGCCTCTCGGACCCCACTTGTCCGGGGCTGCCAGATGCGACTATCGATATCGTCAAGACTTGGATTACCCAAGGCGCCTTGGACAATTGACGCCGCGCAGCTGCGCGGCCTAAACGACTATCACTATGCACAGTTCGCTTAAGCCAATTTACCTTGCACTCGGTCTCGTAGGTGCCTGTAGCCTGGTCAACAAATTCGACCCGGTGAACGGCGTGCCAGCCGGTGGTTCGGGCGGAGCTGGCGGCAGCCTGACGGCCGGGGGTGAAGGCGGGATCTCAGGGTCAGCCACGGGCGGCAGCGGCGCCAAAGGCGGCACTGCGGGTACCGGCGAGGGCGGCGAAGCGGGCGCAAACAATACGGGGCAACCGCTCGGCGGCGGCGTGATCGTCGTCGGTACCACGGTGTCGGGCGCCACCGCTGCGCTGTCCAAGCACTATGTGGTCTTGCTCGACCCGTCGGACGGTCATGAGATCACGCGCACGGACGTCGGACTCACGGTGCTGGCCGTCGCGTACGAGGCCGCGCGCGACAAGTGGTTCGTGTTCACGGGCAACCCCGGTCAAGGTGGCACGGATCCGAACGGTCCGTTGCTCGTCGGCAGCATGACTACCACGGGTTTCCAAGTGGAACAGACCGTGTCCGTGGTCAAGCCCACGAACCAGAACACCGTCGCGATTCTCAATCAGCGCTTGCTGTATCGCTCGGCTGCCCACGTCGGTAACACGATGATCGACGACACGCTGACGCTCCTCGACACGAGTGGAACCGTGAAGGCCATCGGTAAGCTCACGATTCCGCTTCAATATTCGATCGTGAGCGCCGTGGGCCAAGCGAACACTGGGCAAGCAGCGGGCGGTCGCGTCTTCTTCTTGCACGACAACCCCGACGACGGCATGGACAACTGCGTTGTGACCGACGCGGGTACTGAGGAAGCCTGCAATGTCTTCTCTTCGTCGCTCCTGATCGGCGCGGCGGACACCATGCTCACCTTGCCGAGCGGCGCGATCACGCCGGTCGCGCAGATCGATCGCGACGGCTCGGTGCCGGCGCTTGGTATTCAGCCGAGCGGCAACACGGTGGTCATCGTCGTGCCGCCACGCCGCGCCATTAGTACGAACGCCGCCGTCTATCGCTACAATGCGAGCACGGGAGCCACGATCGCGGGCGGCCCGATTTCCTTCTCGCTCGAGTCGCCAACCAAGAAGATCGATCCGACGAACTCGATCACGATCCCTGCTGTCGCCGTCGACCCCTGCAACGACCTGCTATTCGCCGGCGAGCTGGCCAACACGGCACTGCTCTACGGTGTGCCAATCGGTGCTGCGGGCGGCGTCGCGGTCCCGTTCGACCCCAACACGCAGAACGGCACGGTGGGTTACGTCGCCTACGAGCCGTTCACGAAGACGCTCATCAGCTACAACTTCGACGTCACGAACCCGACCTTCTCGGGTTTCCAGGTGAGCGGCACCGCCACCGCGCCGGCATTCACAGCCCGCGGCAAGTCCGGCGCACTCCCGTGGAAAGTGCCAGCGGGTCTCGTCCCCGCCATCGTCGTCGTACAGAATCCAGTCAATCCGCCCTGCAGCGCGACGATGTAGCCCCCAGCAGGGTCGGCAACGTCGCTTCGCGCGTTCAGAGCCGATCCCTTTGGGCCGCCCGAGAGGCGGTCGAGACCGAGGCGGATGTCGAAACCGCTCGACGTCCGGCGCTCGGCAGCCGAGCAGGGCTGGACCGAGCACGACAGGTGGCGAGAGGCTTCATCTCGCGTAGCGCTGAGCCGCGCTGAAACGAATCGCAGGCGCGCTGAGCTGAAGACCGACTCCAGCGCATCTGCGCCCTCGACCTGCTGCAACCATCGCAGGCGAAGGCTGGCCGCGACGTGAACGACACGCCAACGCTGCCGAGACGAGACGCCCGCGTCGCATGAGCTTGAAGCGTCGCGGCCCAGTGCTGCGCAGGCAGCCGAAGGCGCACGCTCCGTCACCGGAGTCTCGCGTGAGACGCGCGAGACTCCGGCCGCTCCGCCCTTCAGGCAGCTCGTCGCTTCCGGCGCCGTGCTGCCATACCGAGCAAGCCGAGCGAGGCGAGGAGGAGCAGGCTCGAGTTTCCGGTGTCGGTCCCGGGCACGCTGCAGCCACAGCTGCCCTTGTCCGTGGAGCGGTTCGGCGGGACGAGCGGTGTGCCGGCATCGTCTGCAGCGCCCGCGCTACCGCTGTCCGAAACCGTTGCGTCCGCCGTGGCATCGGGAGCCGTGCCGTCGATGCTCGCATCCGTCGTGACCGAGCCATCTGGCGGAACCGAGGAATCCGCGCCGGAATCCGCGATGCCGGCATCTTGCTGCGGCTGACACTTGGCGTTGACGCACTGGAAGCCAGCGGCGCAATCGGTGTCGAGCACGCAGCTCGTCAGGCAAGTCCCCGACGGCGGATCGCAGGCGTACGAGCCGCAATTCGACTCGACGGCTGGCTGGCAGCTGCCAGCGCCGTTGCATAGCGGAGCGGCCAGTTGCTGACCATTCTGCGAGCACGAAGCCTTCCCACAAGTAATGGTCGCGCTTGCGTACGAGCAGGCGGTCGCACTCGTGCCGTCACAAGTGGCAGCGCAAGCGCCAAAGCCCGGGCAGGCCGCGCGACCGCCGTGCGGCAAGTCACCCGTGAGCGTGGTGCAGGTGCCCTCGGAGCCGGCCACGTCGCAAGCTTGGCACTGGCCGTTGCATGCTTGGTCGCAGCAGAAGCCGTCGGTGCACAAGCCATTCGCGCATTGCGAGTTGTCGTTACACGTCTTGCCTTGACCGAGCTTCGGTTCGCACACGCCAGCCGAGCAATACGAGCCGGCGGCGCAGGCGATTGTCGGGCAACCACCACCACATAGCGTACCCACACAATCCGCGGGCGCGCAGATTTGATTCTGTGGGAGGGGGCAGGAGCCCTCGCCGTCACAGAAGGTCGTGAGGGTGGCCACACCGGACGCGCAACTGCCCGCGCTGCACTGCTTGGTGTCGCCTGGGTAAGTGCAGGCGTCCGGGTTGGTGCCATTGCACGTGCCAACGCACGCGGCATTGCCGTCCGTGTTGCAAGCCTGGCGCGGCAGGACCGGAGCGCCCGTAACTGGCGAGCAGATGCCCTCTTTGTTGCACGCCTCGCACTGGTGGTCGCAGGAGGTATTGCAGCACACGCCGTCAACACAGAAGGCGGTGCACTGACCCGAGGTCGAGCACGACGCGCCCAGGGGCAACGTGGGCACGCACACACCACCAGAGCAGTATTTGTTCACTGCGCAATCGCGATCCGAAGCGCAGCCGTTCTCGCAGATCGTCGCCGTCGCGTCGCAGCCGTTCGGCGCTTGGCACGCCTGCTGTTGAGCGGGCGAGCAGGTGCCCGTTCCGGTGCACGAGGCGGGCAGCGTCGCTACGTCATTCGTGCAGCTCGCGTCGCGGCACGACGTACCCGCGCCTGGGAACACGCAAGCCAGCAGGTTCTTGCCGTCGCATTGCCCAGCGCAAGCCGGATATTGCGGATCGCTCACGCACGCGGGGCGGCCGCCGTGCGGCTTCTTGTCGGTGACCGCGGTGCACTTGCCGGGGGAGCCCGCCACGTCACACGCCTCGCACTGACCATCGCATGCCGAGTTGCAGCACAGGTTGTCGACGCAGTGCCCGTTTGCGCACTGGCTGTCCGCGGCGCACGCCGTGCCGTCCGTGATCTTCGGGATGCACACGCCAGCCGAACAGTAGTTGCCTGTTTGGCATTCGACGTCCGCCGTGCACGGGGTGCCGTTCGAGCCCACGCAGATCGCCTTCGGACCCGAAGCCGCTTGGCAGATGCCCGGCGCGCAAGCCTGAGTTTGTACTGCGGGACAAGTGCCGTTGCCCTGGCAAGCAGCGACGAGCGTCGCCGTGCCGCCCGTGCAGGTCGGCGCCCGACACTGCGTGCTGGACCCGGGCAACGCGCAGCTGCCTGTGTTCACGCCGTCGCACACGCCTTGGCAAGCCGAGCCATCACCAGTGCATGCGGGCCGCGAGCCGTGCGGAACCTTGTCGGTGATGGGCGAGCACACGCCCGGGGAGGTCGCCACGTTGCAGGCTTGACATTGACCGGTGCACTGGCTGTTGCAGCACACACCGTCGACGCAGATGCCGGTGCCGCACGACTCCGCGGTGGTGCACGGCGCGCCCGCCGTGAGCTCAGGCACACACTGATGCGAGGGATTGCAGTAGAAGTTGGCCGCGCAGTCAGTCTTCACGGCGCAAGTCGTGCCGCACGCGGTGCCCGCGCACAGGTAGGGGCTACACGCTTTGGTCGTCGCTGTCGGGCACGTACCGTTGGAACCCGGGCAGTTCACCGCGAGCGTCTCGGTGCCGAACGCGCACGACGCGGCGCCGCAAGACACCGTGTTCGCGTCGAAGCCGTCCGGGGGGCAGTTCGGGCCACCGGTGGTGCAGCTCTCGGCTACGTCGCAGGTTTCGCCTGCAGCAACCGGGCGACACACGTGCGCAGCATTGAAGATGACGTCGGCCGGACACGTGGTGGTGGTGCCGTCGCAGTCCTCGAGCGGGTCGCACACGCCCTTCGAGGCGCGGCACAGCACGGTGGCTGCAGCGGCCTGGTTGTGCGTGCATGCGTTGCTTTCGCACAGGTCGAGCGAGCAGGGATTGCCGTCGTCCGTGCAGGCCTGACCGTCTCGGGTCGAGGTGTTCGCCGGACAATTGAAGCCGTTGCAGGTCTCTGCAGGGTCGCACAAATTGCCGTCCGCGCTGGTGCGACACACCGTACCGGCCGCCGCGGGCAAGTCGGGGGGGCACGCAGTATTGCCAGCCGCGCATACCTCGGCCGCGTCGCAACTCGCGGTCGTGCCCGGAGCCGCAGCCACGGCCGCGCGGCACACCTGTCCGACGGGCACCGAGCAGGTGCCGGGAGTGCCGCCTTGAGCGGCGGTCAAATTGCAGGCTTGGCAGTCGGTCGGGTCGCCACCGCCGCACGCGGTGTTGCAGCACACGCCGTCCACGCAGAACCCGAGCGCGCAGTTGTTGTTCCCAGAGCAAGTCTTACCGGTGCCGAGCTTGGGCGTGCACACGTTGACGTTACAAAAGTCACCGGTCACGCAATTGGCGTCGTTGCCCGCGCAGCCACCGCCGCACACGTTGCCCACGCACGCCGCTCCGCTGCAGTCCTGCGTCGTGGCAGCCGGGCAGGTGGTGTGGGTTCCGTCGCACAAGGACGCAAACGTTTCCACCGAAGGTGGACCGTTGCTGCAGCTCGGCCCCGAGCACTGTGTAGTCGCGGGAGCGACCGCGAGGGGTGGGCAAATCCCTCCCGTGGTGCACATCACGACCGCGTCGCACGGGCCGCGGCTGCCGTCGTGACAAACCGGAACCGGAAGGATCGGCGTGTGAGTGACACCGCCGGCAGGCGTGCAGGCGTCCGCCGTGCACGGATTGCCGTCATCCGTCGGGACTGCGGTACCGCCCTGACACACGCCGCCCGCTGAGCACGTCTCGCCCGCGGTGCAGGCGTTGTTGTCGTTACAGGCTGCGCCACTCAGCACGGGGTTAGTGCACACACCTCCGCTGCACGTGCCCACGCCGTGGCACTGGTCGAGCGCCGTGCACGTCATGCCTACGCCGACACACGCGCCCGCCTGACACGTGTCCCCCGTGGTGCACGAATTGCCGTCGTTACAACTGTTCCCGGTCAGCGTCGGGTTCGAGCACACTCCTGTCCCGGCATTGCACGTGCCCGCGCTGTGGCACTGATCGAGCGCGCTGCACGTCACCGGAGTGCCCGCACACGTCCCGGCGTTACAAACGTCGCCCGTCGTGCACAAATTGCCGTCGTTACAGCTATTCCCGGTCAGCGTCGGGTTCGAGCACAAGCCTGTCCCGGCGTTGCAC
>DATHOI010000170.1:0-5001 GCA_035485095.1 Polyangiaceae bacterium
GGAACCACGTGGATTTTCGCTACCCCGTGCAGTACGTGCTCCGGCCCGATCTCAATTACCGCGGGTTCTCCGGCGCCATAGCCTCGGGCGTCGCCAAAAAGGGCGACCAGGTCATGGTGCTGCCGTCACGACGCACCAGCACGGTCGTCGCGATCGACACCTTCGACGGTGAGAAGGCGGAAGCCTTCGCACCGATGAGCGTCACGTTGCGGCTCGCCGACGAGGTCGACGTGAGCCGCGGCGACATGCTCGTGCACCCCGACAACCTACCGCGCGTGGGGCAACGCTTCGAGACCATGCTGGTCTGGCTCAGTGAACGCGCGCTCGATCGCCAAAAGAGCTATCTCCTCAAGCACACGACGCAGCTCGTGCGCGCCGAGGTCGAGCATGTTTCGTACACGACGGACCTCGAGACGCTGAAGCAAACGCCGGCCACGCGCCTAGAGCTGAACGACATTGGTCGCGTGACCTTGTCTTGTCACCGGCCGATTTATTTCGACGACTACAAGAAGAACAAGGGCACCGGCGCGTTCATCCTGATCGATTCCCTGACCAACAACACGGTCGCGGCCGGCATGATCTTGGAGCTCGACCCGGGCGAACGCGCCGACGACGACAACGGACCGAGCTCGCTCGATCGCCCACGGACGCAAGTCAGCCCCGATGAGCGCAGCGAGCGCTTGGGCCAAAAAGGCGCGACCGTCTGGCTTACGGGTTTGCCCGCCGCGGGCAAGACCGCGATCGCGTATGCGCTCGAGCGGCGGCTGTTCGACTTGAAACGCTTGGCCGTCGTGATCGATCCAGACGACGGCTTGTCGCGCGGCGTTTTGCCGGACGGCTCGAGCCCCGCGCAAACGCCTGAGCTCGCGCGGCGCACGACCGACGCTGGGCTGCTCGCTATTTTCGCCTACGCCTCACCGCTCCGTGCCGATCGCGAGACGATTCGCGATCGCGTGGGCAGCGAGCGCTTCGTCGAGATCCACGTCGCCACTTCGCTCGAGCTCAGAAAGAAACGCGACAAGCGCGGCGTGTACGGCCCCGGTCACCAAAAGCCGAGCGAGGAAGCGCCGAAATCAGCGGATATCGTCGTTTCGCTCGACGGCAGCGATCCGGAAGAGCTGGCGGCACAAATCGTCGCGGTTCTCGTCAAACGCGGGCTGCTGCCGTCGATGTACTCGCTGTGAAGGTATCCGCGCTGCGCGCGCGGCTTCAGATCCGACCGGCGGTGCTTGAATTCGTCGCTGGAAATGCGGCGTAGTTCGCGTTCGTCACTACCTCTGCGCGAAATCTGATGTTTAAGTTTGAACGTCAGATTTCGCGTCGCGGCGGTAGCCCTTCGCGGTTGCGCTCGTGTCTTGAAAAAGGCGCGTGCACACGCGGGGCGCGTGCACGCGCTCGACCCTACGGTCGACTCAAGCGCCGCCAGAACCGCCGCTGCCAGCCGCTGCACCGGCGCTGCCGCCCGAGCCAGCCGCACCCGCTGAGCTGGCGCCCGCGCCGCCACCAGTACCCGCAGCACCGCCGCCACCTGCGCCGCCAGAACCGCCGCTGCCGGTAGCGCCGACGAATTGAATGTCGTCGACATAGAACGACTCAGCCACCGCCGGGCCCGTAGCGGGCGGCGCGACCTTCCAGAAAAAGCCATCCTCGAGACCCGTAGCGTCCGTGTTGTAGGCAAGGCCCGAGATTGGAATCGTGTACAGGGTCCACGAGGCGGTGAGCGTAAAGTCGACCGCGGGGGCCGTACCGCCAGCGAAGCCAACCGTTTCTCCGCCCACAGCGCCCTTCGCGTAGAACGTGATGGCGGTCGCGCCGTCTGCCAAGCAAAGCGGCGCATGACCCGCGCTACCGAAGCTTTGGTAGCCTCGGATGTATGCGACGCCGGCCCAGGTGGCCGGGGTCGCGGGCGTGTAAATCCACTCGGTGCAGGCGCCGATGGCCCCCGGCGCGCGATCGGTGCAGGCAGCACTGGAGATTTGGCCGCCGCCACTCATGCTTGCATCACCGCCCTCGTAGCCGCTGGGCGTGAAGGCCGTGGTCACCGCAAACGGAAGTGGAACCCGGGGCTGCACCGGAGTGGCCAAGGGGGAGCAGAACGGCTCCGTGCTCGTCGCGCCGCCAGTGCTCGTCGCGCCCGCACCTGATGTGTCCCCGGCAATGCCCGTCGAGCCGCCGACAGTGCCCGTCGAGCCGCCCCCACCGGTCGTGAAGGAACCGGACGCGCCGGTTGTGTCACTGAAACCTGCAACGCTCGTGCTGCCACCGTTGCTCGTGCTCGTGCTACCGCCGCTGCCGAGCTGTGGTCCAGTGGTCGTGGGGTTGCTGAAGCCCCCGCAGGCGAGACCGGACACAGCGAAAACCCCAAGAGCCGAGAGCTTCAGGGCGCGACGTAGGGCGACGCCTGAGCGCGCCTCGATATGGGTAATATTCATGATCGTCTCCTGGGCGGGCCGTGTCCGAGCCCGGAAGACGTGATCACCAAAAACAATACTTTTATGTCATTGACGGAATCGCTAATTGCGGACACTAAGGCTCGGAAATGCGTCCGTCCGCGCGGCGGTGTCGCGCTCCACGCACTGGGCAACCATTCGAGGCCCCTCCCCGACTCCACGAGCGGCGCGATTTTCATCGGTGCGCCGTGCGATGGTTCGTCACTGATGGAGTCCCAGCGGCGCTTTAGTCGACACGGATCGCGACTGGTCAGACCAGCGATCGCCAATTCAGCATAAATTTAGCGGGATCCTTGCGAAACGCGGCTCGAGCCCCAGGAGTAAATGGAGAGAGACCGCTGTGGATTACCTGTGCAAAGTTTCCCAAGCCTTTCCGGCGCGGCACGCGACCGTAACAAGGCAACGATATCCAGAGGTCCCAGGTTCACTCAACTTCGAGTGAGCGAAGGAGCACTATGGAGATCGCAGTCATCTCGGATCTTCACCTGGGAACCGGTGGCGCCGCGGACGGCTTTGGCCACGACGACGGTGAATTTCTGAAGTTCCTCGGCTTCCTCGAAAAGAACTTCGAGAAGGTCGTGTTGCTGGGCGACATTTGGGAGACGCTGACCGGCGCACTCCCTGGTGATCCGGCAACCGAGCTTCGCCGCGCGCGTGAATCACACCCCGAGATTGCAGCGCGCTTCGAGCGCAGCAACTACCTGTACGTGCACGGCAACCACGATCTGATTGCGGGCGCCGTGCAGGGCACGCCGGACGAGCTCATTTTGCACACCGGCAACACACGCATTCTGTTCACGCACGGGCATCAAAATGACGAGCTGATTCAGCGCCGCCGTTGGCTGTCGGAGCTCGGCGTGTGGTTGGGCGGTTGGATCCGCCGGCTCGGGCTGGGTGCGCTGTACCGGTTGTTCAGTGAATTGGACGAGAAGCGCGGCGGTCTGTCGCTCGACAGTACGCAGTGCTCGTTCCAAAAATGGGCCATGAACATCGCCGCAGAGCGCGAGTTCGACGTGATGGTCACCGGGCACACGCACTTAGCCGCCAACGCGGCTCACGGCAGTCGCGTCTTCTTGAACAGCGGTTCCTGCAGTGAAGGTCAGCTCAGCTTCCTGAGCATGGACACCGCCCGCTCGAGCTACGCCGTTCACAGTTCGTTCTAGTGCTCGCGCGCTTCGGCGTACGCGGGCCGCTTGCGGCGGCGGGGGAGCCGAAACGCGACGCCGAAGGCTGGGGCGCGCCGCGACGTGGCGCGTGACCATCAACAAGCTCGCCGAGCTTGGGGCGTGGGCGCTCAGTCGCCATGGGCGGACGACGCGCCTTCGACGCGGGCAAGCAAGCCAGCACGGAACAGCGCGGCGCACGCACTGACCGGTGAGGCCTTCACTTCACGAAGAACAAAGTCAAAGTTTAAACACAATGCCGTTCACTTAAGCGGCGAACCCTACGATATGTTGTGGGGGCAGCATGAGCGATGGGGTCCATATTGTGGTCTCGGTTCTTAACCCAACGGTATTGAGTTTAAACATCGGATTGCGACCGCGGTAGGCACCTCGCAGCGCGACCGCGCTAGGCACCTCGCAGCGCGACCGCGCTAGGCACCTCGCAGCGCGACTCCAGGCCTCGCCGTCGTGTTTCTGCGGGCGAGCCCGGTGGCGAGCCGCTCGTCGCGTCGCTCGGCAGCGAGGCTAGGCGACGTCGACGCTCAGGGCGGGTTGAGCCAGGGCGGGTTGAGCCAGGGCCGGGCGCGCTTCGGTCGCTAGCAGCGCGTAGCCGAAGACGGCCCAAAATAGCTCTTTTCCGCGCTTCAGCACGGAGAAGGCCGCGCCCACGTTGAGGGCGTCGGGCACGCCGAGTGCGGCCAGGCACGACACGTAGCCCACGTCTTGCACGCCGATGCCCGCGGGCAGGATGAACAGCACGTTCTTCAGGAAGGAGAGCAATACCTCGACGCTCGCGACGGCAAAGAAGCTGAGTTCGACACCGAGCAGCTTCAAGATCAGAAAGCTCTCGAGCGACTCGCAGAGCCAGCCGCACAAGAAGAAGACGCCGGGCAGCAAGGTCGAGCGCAAGAAGCCGGCCGCGAAGTAGCGTGCGGTCTGGTTGTCGGTGTTGGTGAAGGTCGCTTTTCTTTGGTTGAGCGCGCGCTGCAAACGTGGGTTGGGCAGCGCGCGAAGCACGCCGAGCACGCGGTCCGCGACGCGCCCACGCGTGAACGCACCGGAGACGCCAAACGCGAGCAGGCACAAGAGCGCGCTCACGCCGAACGCGAGCCAGGCCGCGTCCGCGCGCCCGAGGAGCGCCAGCGAGAGTCGGCGCAGGGTCGCAAATCCGCACGCGGACAGCAGCGCCACGTACACGGCTTGCGAGGCCATTAGCAGGTACTTTCGAGCCACCAGCGCGGCCACCGAGTCGCTGGTGCTCAGCCCCGCGTGGCGCCCGAGCAACAGCGGTTTGAGCGATTCGGCCCAAATCACACCCAGCGGGAGTGTCTGCGCGACGGCCTCCGTTGCCAGCCGCACACGCAGCAACGGACGCACCGACACGCGGC
>DATHOI010000171.1:0-6497 GCA_035485095.1 Polyangiaceae bacterium
CGTCGGCCGCGATCGCAAAACGCCGATCTTGCGCCTCGGGGCCCGCGATGAACGTGCCGATGAGAGACACCCCAGCATGCCGCTTCAAGCGATCTGCGATCACCGCAAAGCTCGGCGTCTTGAAGGAAGAGATATTCGGAATGCGGCGATCACCCTGCAACCACCACGGCACTCGGTCATCGCCGTTTCCGCCGAAACGTACGCTCTCGCTCATCGGCGTCGCGTGCTCTGGAATCGGACCGATGGCGAGCCCGTTCTCATCGAGTGGCACGTCGTTGGCGCCCACGTCGAGCGCGTCCCACTTGTCGTGCAGCTTCTTCCAGCTCCGGAGGTGCCGATCGAGTCGCATCTCGTACTGGAATTGCTCGGCCTTGCTAGGCACACGCATGTAGTTCGGCGCGATCGAGCGCAGAAACGCGTACTTATACGGCATGGGCTTGGTGCGATCAGGTTCGACCTGGATCGCACGGGCCAGGGGGTGATCCAGCTTGAGCGTGGCGTTCAGCCCGACGCACACGAACCCGGCGGGGCGGATCGCGTACCAGCCGTCGGGGCAGCCAACATTTCCGACAGGCTTTTCGGAGCGCGCCACTCGGGCACCCACGCGCAGGTAACCCACAGTCTCGGCCTTCGGGTCGGGCTTCTGCATGATGGCGACGGTCATCGCGATCGGTGCCAGCTGCGGCCCGTCCGCCGGAGGCACGGGTAGATGCGAAAAATCGTTCGGATCGGCGACAATACCGCCGTTTTCTGGCTTCAAACGCGACGCCGCCGGGTCCCTCGAATCGAACGGGCTCTTGCCCGTGCAACCGACGGCAGCAGCCAATAGCCCCATTGCCAGGACCGCGTGGCGGAAACTCGGTCGACTCCTCGAAACCATACCCTCTCACATGCCAAAACCTGACGAATGGGCCTAAAAATCGGCGTAGTCTGCGCGGACCTTGAACCCGCCGGACGGACGCGGGACCCTCCGGCCCCCACATTCCTAAGCGAGAAGCGAAGCGACCATGGCCAAGGAAACTCTGACGATTACCGACAACCGCACCGGCAAAAGCTACGAGGTGCCGGTTACCGAAGACACGATCCGCGCGCTGGATCTGAAAAACATTCACGTCCAGGACGGCGACTTCGGGCTCATGACCTACGACCCCGCGTTCATGAACACGGCGTCGTGCCGCTCCTCGATCACGTACATCGATGGCGACAAGGGGATCTTGCGCTACCGAGGCTACCCCGTCGATCAACTCGCCGAGAAAGCGACTTACCTCGAGGTCGCTTACCTGCTCATCAACGGCGAGCTGCCGACGCAGCCGGAGCTCGACCAATTCACGCAGAACGTCACGCACCACACGTTCGTTCATGAAAACGTGCGCACGTTCATCGATGGCTTCCGCTACGACGCGCACCCGATGGGCATGCTGGTCGCGACGGTGAGCGCGCTCAGCACGTTTTACCCCGAAGCCAAGCACGTGCTGGACCACGACATTCGGCGTCAGCAGATGGTGCGGCTGATCGCCAAGATGCCGACGCTCGCGGCGTGGAGCTTCCGTCACAGCATGGGGATGCCCTTCGTCTACCCGAGCAACGAAGTGAGCTACACCGAGAACTTCCTGCAGATGATGAAGCGCATCGCGGAACCCAAGTTCGAGGTTCACCCCGAGATCGTCAAGGCGCTCGACGTGCTGTTCATCTTGCACGCCGATCACGAACAGAACTGTTCCACGAACGTGATGCGCAGCATCGGTAGCTCGCGCGCCGATCCGTACGTCGCAGTAGCTGGCGCCGCGGCCGCTTTGTACGGCCCGCTTCACGGTGGCGCCAACGAAGCCGTGCTGCGCATGCTGCGCGAGATCGGCTCGGTCTCGAACATCCCCGCCTTCGTGAAGGAGGTAAAAGGCGGAGTGGGCGCCCGACTGATGGGCTTCGGTCACCGCGTGTACAAGAACTACGACCCGCGCGCGAAGGTGATCAAACGCCTCGCGGATCAGGTGTTCGACCTCGTCGGCAAAAAGAGCCCTCTCTTGCCGGTTGCCCTCGAGCTCGAGCGGATCGCGCTCACGGACGAGTACTTCGTGTCGCGCAAATTGTACCCCAACGTCGATTTCTATTCGGGCCTAATTTACGAGGCCTTGCAGATCCCGGTCGACATGTTCCCAGTGCTATTCGCGATCCCGCGCACGTCCGGCTGGCTCGCGCAGTGGGAAGAAATGCTGCTCGACAAGGATCAGAAGATCGCTCGCCCGCGCCAGATCTACACGGGTTACGACGAGCGCGAGTTCGTGAACATGGACAAGCGCACCGCGTCGCTCGCCCCGCAAGCTACTGCTGGCTCCTCCAAGCGCGAAACGGACTGAACGCCGTACACGCCTGACACGAGCATCGCATGCCACTCCCTGCTGATCGGAACCAGCGCTTGCCTGCAGGGCTAGCGCGAGCCGAGTCGCTCGCCAATGGCGAGGTGGCACGGAGCTCCGCGACTTTCGCGTCATTCGGCGCGCGCGAGTCGACTCGGAGTGGCGCGGTGCTCGCGGGGCGCTACCAAGTTCGCGGCTTCCTGACGCGCGGCGCGACGGCACGCGTGTATTTGGCCGAAGATCTTGCGACGCGCAGCCCAGTTGTCGTGAAAATGTTGGCCGCTGAAACCGCAGCCTCTGCTGAATTCCGGGGCCGCCTGGTACGCGAGGCCGAGGCCGCGAAATCCATCGTTCACCCCAATGTCGTGACCGTGATCGACGCGGGCCAAACCGACGAAGGGGCGCCTTTTTTGGTGATGGAGGCACTCCTCGGTGAGTCGCTCGGCGAGTACCTGCGACGCGAAGGCTCCATCCCCTTCGACACCGCGTTGATTCTGCTCAAACAGGCCGCAGCGGGCCTGGCCGCCGCGCACCGTGCAGGAGTCGTGCACCGCGACGTGAAGCCCGACAATTTCTTGCTGCTCGGTGCACCGGGTGAGCCCTACGGGCTCAAGGTGATCGACTTTGGTCTAGCCAAATTGTGGAACGGGGACAGCAACGCGAGCGCCGCGCACAACATCCTGGGCACTGCGGAATACATGGCACCCGAGCAGATCCTGGTTGAAACGGTGGATCCCCGAAGTGACGTGTATAGCTTGGGCGTCGTGATGTTCCGCATGTTCACGGGCCATTTGCCGTTCGAGTCCGTGGGCCAAGCCGACCTCTTGCGCCATCAACTATTTTCGGCCGTGCCACCGCCGTCCTGGCTCAATGAAAAGCTCGACCTGCGAGTCGATCACGTGGTGCGGACAGCGACGCGCAAACATCGCGAAAATCGCTACTCGACGATGGACGCCCTGATCGCCGATTTGGACATACTGCTCGGTTTGGATTCGCGCGAGCTGGTGACCGTACCGCTCGCAGTGACACCCGACGCGTACGTACCAACCAGCGAGCGCGGACGCGAAGCCGCCCAATTGCTGGCGACGAAGTTCGGCGAGCACGCCTGGACGGCACCTCCGAGCTCCCGAACCTAGTGGAGGCACTTGCCTGGGGTGGTCACTCGACGTTTAGAGCTGAGTGAGGATCTGCACGGAGCTCAGGTCAGCGATCCGTATCGCTGGCTCGAGGACGACTCGAGCGACGAGGTCAAGGCCTGGGTCTCGTCTCAGAACGCGCAGACCGAGGAATTTCTCGGAGCAGTGCCAGAGCGCGACGCCCTGCGCGCACGCCTGACCGAGCTGTTCGAGATCGGCACGGTCTCGCTGCCCACGGTGACGCGCCTCGAAACGGGTGAATTTCGGTATTTTTTCACGCGGCGCAGTGGAACCGAAGACCAACCACGGCTCTTCGTGCAGGACAGCCTACGCGGCACGGAACGCGTGCTCTTCGATCCGAATTGCGAAACCGGGAGCGGGCCCGTGTCCCTCGACTGGTACTATCCGTCGCCGGATGGTCGCTATTTGGCGTATGGCACCAGCTTGAACGGCAGCGAAGACAGCGTGCTGCGCGTGCGCGACATAGCGAGCGGCACCGATTTGGCGGACCGCATTCCGAGGACGCGTCACGCCTCCGTAGCTTGGACCCCCGATGCGCGCCGTTTTTACTACACGCGCTACCCGACGAGCGCGCCGCCGGGTGAGGAACGCTACAACCGACGCGTTTTCCTGCACGAGCTCGGGCAAGACCCCAGCAACGACCCGCTGATCTTCGGCGAGCTGCTCTCGGCCACCGATCACCCCAACGTCAGTAGCTCGCCAGCCGGTCGCTGGCTCGTCGTTCACGTGCACAAGAGTTGGAGCGAGAGCCACGTGTACCTGGCTGACGTCGCAGCACAAGCTCTGCTTTTCTCGAAGATTACGCCAGAAACGGGCCAGTCCTACGAAGTGACGGCCGACGACGCGGCTCTGTATGTGTTGAGCAACGAGAACGCCGCGCGCTTCTCGTTGTACGGCGTCGACCCCGAGCACCCCGAACGCGCCGCGTGGAGGCTCATCTTGCCGGAGCACGCGACGGACGTGCTGTCGAGCTTCAGCGTTTGTCGCGGCCAGATCTACGCCAATTATCTTCATCGAGCAGCGTCGCGCCTACAGCGCTTCGCACTCGACGGCACGGACCTCGGTCGCCTCGACCTACCCAGCGTCGGCACGAGCGACGGTTTCTCCACACTCTCCGACGGTGAGGACGTCTTTTTCAATTTCGAGTCGTTCGCTGCGCCGCCAGCAGTATACCGGCTGCCCGCACGCGGAGGCCCGCCCGCGCTTTGGCAGAGCGCGGGCAGCTCGTTCGATCCCTCCCCGTATGCGGTGACGCCTCACATCGCCACTTCCAAAGACGGCACGGAGATCCCGTATCAAATCGTGCATCGGCGCGACGCGCCGCTCGACAGCGGACAGGGGCCAACGCTGCTGTATGGCTATGGCGGCTTCAATGTCAGCCTTTTGCCGCGATTTTCCCGGGCCAATCTCGGGTTCATCGAACGCGGCGGGCTGTACGTGCAAGCCAATCTGCGCGGTGGTGGTGAGTTCGGCGCGCTCTGGCACGAAGCCGGACGATTGGCTCTCAAGCAAAATTGCTTCGACGATTTCCGCGCTGTGGCAGAAGATCTGGTCCGACGGAACGTGACGTGCCCAACGAAGCTAGCGGTGCATGGGCGTTCCAATGGGGGGCTGCTGGTGGCAGCGGCCGTTACTCAGTATCCAGAGCTATTCCAAGCCGCGGTATGCGGCGTCCCCTTGACCGACATGGTGCGCTACGAGCGCTTCTTGATCGCAAAGCTATGGGTACCGGAATACGGCTCTGCGAGCGATCCCGAACAGTTCGAGTTCTTATACGCTTACTCGCCCTATCATCGAGTGCATGCAGGCACCTCCTACCCCGCGGTCCTCGTGACCACCGCGGAAAGCGACACACGCGTCGCGCCGCTCCATGCCCGCAAGTTTGCGGCAGCTCTGGCTTGGGCCACCGCGTCCGAGCGCCCCATTCTGCTCCGCACGGAGCGACACGCTGGGCATGGCGCCGGCACTCCAGTGTCGAAAGCCATCGCTGAATGGGCAGATATCCACGCATTCCTATGCGCCGAGCTCGGCATGCGTTGAGCCGCTCGAAGGCCAGCGTCGTCCGAGTCGTGGGTCAGCGCGGCCGGTGAAACTCGAGCCGGAGCCTTAGCAGGCTCCCCAAACAGGGGCGAAGGGTGCTAGCGTGAGCGGTCTATCCTAAGGTGGTATTTTCATGGAATCGCAGCACGAAGCGCTCTTCTTTACGCCGGTAGGTACGCCATGAGCACGGCCAGCGAGATCATGGACACAGTCGGCGCGCGGCTTGCCGCCAACAAGGAGGCCGCTTCGAACATCGGCGCGATCTACAAATTCGTGCTGGAGGGCGAAGGCGGCGGCACTTGGATCATGAATCTAAAAGGAGACGCGAGCCTGACCGCGGGTGATGGCAACGCGGATTGCACCCTCGCCATGTCTGCGGAAAATGGCGTCGCGCTATTCGAAGGTCGAGTCACTGGTGAGCAATTGTTCTTCAGCAACCAACTGCGCGTGGAAGGCGACATGAGCCTGGCGCTGCGCCTGCAGAGTCTCCTCGCCATCGTGCGTTGAGCTATGACTGGATCACGGAAAAATCCGGATCTGGCCGGAACCTGGCCACTGTTCGACGAGGGCAAGCAGCGCCCCTTTCCAGGCGACCCGCAGCAAACGTTGAGCGCGTCCTCGCCAGGTGAAACGGAGCTGGCGGCTCTCGACAAACGGGACGACTTCACCGACACCCCGGCAAGCGTCGAGAAGATGGCGCGACGCGCGCGCGAGTCGCTACCGCCCCAAGCGCCTGAGTGGATGCGCGCAGCACGGGCCTTGGCGGACTGGCTCGAGGCCCGCATCCAAAGCGGCAGCGTTGATGCGGTCGAACAGGCGGGGATTGCTCGTGCTTGGGCCGCATGGTCGATCGGCGGCGCGAGCGAGGCGCACATCCTGCGCGTCGCCCACTTGGTCGGCCGAGCGCACAGCGCGATCCGCGATACGCCGCGCCAAGCCCAGCAAT